>CAZLDE010000047.1:0-9904 GCA_964558215.1 uncultured Thermoplasmatales archaeon | reverse complement strand
AATTATCATCATCGGCTGTGGTGCAGGTGGTGGAACCAGTGGGCAATTCGCACGAAAGACAGACCGGACCGCGTCTATAACGATTTTTGAAAAAGGATCCTATCCACAATACTCGAAGTGCGGGCTGCCATATGCGATCGCAGGCATAATACCAGATTTCCCTGATCTCATTGAATTCTCAGAGGACTGGTTCAATAAAGAACGCATCGATGTTCATCTTGGAACCACTGTTGAGACCATCGATATCCAACGGCGACGGGTGATTGCAACAAAAGGCACGGAACACATTGAAAAGGAATTTGATAGTCTTATTCTTGCTACCGGAGCGTCTCCGTGGATTCCCCCGATCCAAAACATCCTGAAAAATAAAGAGTTGTTGCATGGTGTCCATGTCCTACGAACCATCAAGGATGGACAGGATATCCGAGCTCAGATTAAAAAAGGGAAAAACGCAACCATCATCGGTGCAGGACTCATTGGTCTTGAGATGGCAGATTCCTTGCATAAAAAAGGGATGAATGTCACAGTCGTTGAGGCACTCCCAAGCATTCTTGCCAACACCCTTGATGAAGATATGAGCGAACCAGTGTTGCAGACATTGCAGGAGAATGTTTCTATCTATACGAATCATCTCGCGATCCGATCGGAAGATCATCAGGGCGCTATCACGTCATTAATCATCAAAGATAATTCGACTGGTGAAGAGAAAAAAATACAAACTGATCTTCTCATCATCGCAACGGGGACAAAACCAGAGACAACCTTGGCAAAAACCATTGGGTGTGCAATCGGAAAGACCGGGGGCATACAAGTCAACGAACGATCAGAAACAACTGTGAAAAACGTCTATGCTGTTGGTGATTGCACCGAGTATATTGATTTTATAACCCAGGAACCGCTTGGTATCGGCCTGGGAAGTGTCGTCGTACGACAAGGGATTGCTGCAGGAATCAACGCGGCTGGTGGTAACTATCATCTTCATCCAGGGGTTTTATTGACACGGACATCGGAGTTCTTTGGAATTCAGATAGCTGCGGTCGGCCCTGTTAAACAATGCATGAAAAACATCCCAGTGATCACCGGTAAATACAAAGGGTTCTCACTCCCGGAGTATTTCCCCGGGAAAATCCCTATCAATATAAAAATCGGAGCCCATGAGCAAACCGGACAGATCCTCTCCGCTCAAGCAGTGGGGAGTAACGCGGCACAACGAATCAACACCTTGGCCTGTGCTGTCCTTGGGAAAATAACTGTCGAGGAATTCCGAAAACTTGAGACAGCGTATGCACCACCGATTGCTCCAACACTTGACGCTCTGACCCTTGCCTGTGATGTTGTCGCCCTAAAACTCGCACGAAAAAGAAGGGATATATGAGGATTTTACATTGTGCTGACACCCATCTTGGGTATACTGCTTATAGGAAAATGACAGAGGAGGGTGTGAACCAACGGGAGATCGATGTCTATGATGCGTTCACGCAATGCATCGATTATGCGGTAGAAACAAAACCAGACCTCATGCTACATGCTGGAGACCTGTTTGACTCTGTTCGACCCACAAACCGAGCAATTACTATTGCCCTTCAACAAATTATTCGCTTGTCAAAGGAAAACATCCCCTTCGTCGTCATCTCTGGGAACCACGAAACACCAAAGCTCAAAGAAACCGGTAATATTTTCACTATCTTTGAACACCTGGACCATGTGTACCCCATCCATAAGAACCGCAATGAAACCGTATCGCTGAAAATAAAGGATAAAACAGTTGTGATCCATGCGATTCCTCAATGTCAAAATCCAGAGGAATTCGAGGCGAATTTCAAAAAAATAAAGGCAGATAAGAATGCTGAGTTCAACATCCTGGTCGCGCATGGTGCAGTCGTAGGAATCAAGGAATTTAAGATGAATGAGTTCAACGAACTCTTCATCCCTGTTAAAAACCTTACAGAGGATTTTGACTATGTCGCACTTGGTCATTATCATCTTTTTACAAAATTACAGAAAAATGCTTTTTACGCTGGATCAACAGAGCATCTGAGTTTTACTGAGGCGAACACTCAGAAAGGATTCCTTGAAGTCAACCTTGGAAAAAAATTGACATATAGGTTCATCCCTCTCAAAACAAGGGTGATGGTTGATGCACCTGCGCTTGATTGCTCAACGCTTCGTATTGATCAAATCATACAAAACGTAAAAGAAAACATCGAAGCGATTGACCCAAAGGATAAAATCATACGCATCCGTCTTGAAAATATTCCTGCGCATCTGCAACGCGGCATCGACTACCATCAGATACGAGAGTTGGCAAAAACCGCCGTGCATTTTGAGATAAAGTCAACTTCTGTTAAAAAAGATGAGACGTCACTACGGGAAGGATATTCTCTCAAATCACTGGCAGATGAATTTGAAAAATTCCTCGCCACACAACATTACTCTGAAAAGAACATGCTCCTTGACCTTGGGTTACAATACATCCATAAACATGAAGAACAAGAGAAAAAACCATGATCTTGAAATCAATCCATCTGAAGAATTTTCGAAAATTCAAGGACAGTTATTTCGAATTCCCTGATGGTGTCACTGGAATTGTTGGTTTGAATGGTGTTGGAAAATCAACTCTTTTTGAAGGGGTAGCATGGGCGCTCTATGGTCCTATGGCAGCTCGTACCGCTACAGACCAAATCAAACGCGAAGGAGCAACCCCCTCTGAATCTTGTCGGATCGAACTTGATTTTGTCTTTGACGATGACCAGTACCATGTCGTACGGGAGATGAGCGGAAAGAACCTGCAAGCATCAGGGAGCGCAACCATCAACGGAAAACTTGCAGCCACTGGTGCTGAGGTTCTCAGCAAGTATATCCAGAAACGCCTAGGAATGGACTGGAAGTCATTCTACACCTCGATTTTTGCGAAACAAAAAGAACTGAACACGTTGTCCTCAATGAATCCAAGTGAACGTCGGCAACTTATCCTTCGGATGCTTGGAATCAATGTAGTCGACGATATCATCAGTGAGATACGATCGGATACAAAGGAGAAAAAAACCCTTATCGAGAAACTCTCGGAGAGTCTTTTTGATGAGAACGGCCAAGATAAGTTAACCCTTTATGAACAGGAAATCAAAAACCAACAAAAAAAACAAAAAGAACTCATGAGAGACGTTGAAGAACAGAAAAAACAGCTGCATATAAATGAGGGGCAACGAGATAAAATAAAAAAAGAATGTGATGGAAAAAAACTCACCTATGAAAAACTCCTTATAACTGCTCAACAATTTGATGAGAAAAAAAGCAGATTCGAAAAGAAGCAACGTCTGCAGAAAGACATTGTCCAACTACAAAAAACATTAGACGATCGACAACAAGCCATTGAAAAACAAAAACAAAATCTTACCCTTTTTCAGAACCTAAATAAAGACCTCCAAACCTTCGAACAACAACAGGAGAAAAACACGTCTCTTATTCAATCTGTGCTCAAAAAGAAGGAACATAGTAACACCCTAGTCCATCAACTAAGAAATGACATAAAAGAGATAACAACAAAAAAACGTCATATAAACACAATGGGTCCCCAGGCGAAATGTCCGACCTGTGAACGTGTACTTGGTCAGCAACACCAAAGTCTTCTCGCTGCATATACACAAGAGCTAACGAAAAAGAATCATGATGCGGAACAGCTCATCGAACAAGGAAAAAAACTCCAGATGGAATTTGAGAGACTTTCTAGAGAAAAAAACGCTTTACAGAAAAAAGGTATCTACCTCCGGAATCAAGTCATAGAGCGGGAGAAACTCCAAAGCTTCCTTCGTCATGGTTCTGAAGAAATCACGCGGGAAAAACAAGAGCTTGAAAGCAAAAAGAAAGAAGAAAATACCCTTGGCGCTATTAAGTTTGATGAACAAGAGTATCGAAAGGTCAGAACGCAGATAAGTGAGGTGTATAAAAGCTATCAAGAGGCCTTATCAAAACTTGATGACGTAAAAGAGAAACACCAAGAGATAACAATACAGTTAAAAGAACATGAAGGAAAACAGAATCTGATACAACAGCAGATAAAAACCTACGAAGAAAGCATCGAAGAACAACAAAAACTCTTAAAAAAACTCCAAAACGAACGCACTGAGTCACAACGTCTTAGTATGCTTTCTGAGGTCATGGATTCGTACCGCACGTATCTTATCTCCCAGATCCGACCGACGCTTTCGTCCCATGCGTCTGAACTTTTCGATGAGCTTACAGAGGGAAAATATTCACAAATCGAATTAGATGAAGACTACAACCTTATCGTCTATGACCGAGGGACCCCCTATGCTATTGAACGGTTCTCTGGTGGAGAAGAAGACCTTGTAAACCTTTGCATCAGACTTGCGATTTCTGAGATTATCACCGAGCGTGCAGGCAGCGTCTTTCAGTTCATAATTCTTGACGAAATCTTTGGTTCCCAGGATCAAATACGCAAACAAAATATCATAAAAGCGCTGAATAATTATTCTTCGAAGTTCAGACAAATCTTCCTAATCACCCATGTCGAAGACATCAAACATTTCACAGAAAACATCGTAACGATAACAGAAGATGACAATGGAATCAGTTCAATAAAAGTAGAATAAAAAATAAATAAAAAAAAAAAAATTATTTTCTGAACCGTAGTTTACGTTTTGGCTTCTCGGTTGGCTTTGGTCGTTCTTCGACAGGTGTCGGTGTCCCCATGCTCTCCTCAGCTTGTACTGACGCAGGAGCAGCAACTGTTCGTTGTTTCAGGTGTTCAACGGAGGTAAAGAGTTTTGTAAAGAGTTCTTCATTTGAGTCAAACCAGCTCTGCCAGCTTCGTATCTCGTCTTTTAACTGCTTGTTTTCAGATTCGGTCTCTTCATACAAACGGAAGAGTTTTGTGAGACGTTCTTTTTCTTTTTCATACTCACAGGAGACTTCTTCGAACCTTGTCTTGAATTCTGCGAACTGTTCAAATTTACGTAATTCTTCAACTTGTGTTTCCAATCCTCGTATGACTTCATCTTTCGTGGTAATCTCACCACGCATTCGGTCCATGTTTGTTTCCATCTGAGTTCGAATGGCGTCAAATCGCATAACCTGTTGTTTCATATCCTCTAGTTGCTGGACTGCATGTTCTCGTTCGTCTACCTTCTGTGTAAGTGTCTGTATCCTCATTGAGGCATCTCGTTCGAATTGCATGCGAGCCTGTTCGGTATCCCGGAGTCTTTCTTCCAGTTCCACTACCCGTTTTTCTTGTGCGGCTAAGGATTCCTCTTGGTTTTTGTAGGCATCCCAGAGTTTAATCAATCGTTCTTTCTCTTTGTCAAGCTCCAAGCTATAACGCCGAGCACCTTCTACAGCCTCGTCACGGCGTCGTTCAGCTTCAGAAAGGCGGTCTTCAAAGGATCGCATCATTGTATCGACTTTGTTTAATCCTTCGAAGCTCAGCATGCTTTGGATTTTTGCTAAATCCTCCATGCCTTTTGAAAACGAACTTTTAATAGTACCAAGTTCAGTTGATGCTTCTTGTAATTGTTCCATAAATGAGTCTTTTACTCCCTTCACGCCTATACCACCTACTTTTTCTTCAGTCATAACTCATGCCGTCCCATTCAATTAATTCTCTGCTATGCGAATAATGTTGATGCTATTTAAGGGTTATTATTTTCTAATGTTTGTTGTGAGTGGTTTATGAGCCGCTAAACTAATAAACCAAAATATGTATACTATTTCAAAATTTAAACAAACGATTTGGAGATAGAAAGGGATGGGACTACTCGAGAGATTTAGAGAAAGTAGATTTTCTAAAATGGTTCATCGGATTTTTGGGAAGAACCACGCCAAGATTGGTATCTATGGCCCGCCGAATGTAGGAAAAACAACACTTGCCAATCGAATCCTCCGAGACTGGACAGGGGATATCATGGGCAGTGTCTCTGAGGTTCCTCATGAAACCCGACGGGCGAAATGGAAGAACAACATACGAATCGATAACGGGGGATCCTCCTTGACGATGGATCTGGTTGATACACCAGGGATTGCTACGAAAATCGATTATAAGGAATTTATGAACATGTACGGAATGACAAAGGATGATTCTCGTTCGCGAGCCAAAGAAGCAACCGAGGGAGTTATCGAAGCGATCCGGTGGCTTGATGATATTGATGGTGTCGTGCTGGTGATGGATGCAACACAGGATCCATTCACGCAGGTCAATGTCACCATTATTGGGAACCTGGAGGCACGCAATCTGCCGATTCTCATTGCAGCAAATAAGATCGATGCTGAGAACGCAAGTCCAGCGACGTTAAAGTCTGCATTTCCACAACATCCCGTGATTCCTATAAGTGCACTTACAGGGTATAACACGGAGAATCTCTATACGATGATGGTCAAAGAATTCGGTAAAAAACGACATAAGCAGAGGAGGTAAGAAAGATGGTTAAAAAAGAAGGTGGGATTGCTTTTCATCTGATTTCTCGCCAGAAACTAGAGCATTTGTCCTCCTCAGAGAAACTGCAGTACATCCTCAACGAGGTAAAGGAAGGAAGAATCCTTGTTTTAGAACATGGGTTGACTCCTAATGAGCAAGCACAGTTGATTGAGCATACCATGAAAGAAATCAATCATGACACGTTTATCGGCATCGAGATTGGTGGCTATGAAAATGAAAAAATTGGGTTTTTCCAAAGAGTGTTTGGCGTAACAAAAAAACCGCGTATGACCGTTATCGGGCCGGCACATCTGCTCAGAATGGTTCATAAGGACAATGATATGATCCAAACCACTATCATTCCGGGGAAGGGAGCAAGTTAATGCCACATCAATGTCTCAAATGTGGCCATATCTTCGAAGAAGGTTCATCTCAGCTGCTGAAAGGATGCCCCCAGTGCGGAGGGAACCGGTTTTTCTTTACAAAACAACCGTTAAATGAAAAAGAACGGGACATCATGTGTAAGGAAATCGGTCAGGACCTTACAGCGAAAATCATGGAAATGGCGGTTGAGAAAAACAAAGACACGTTCAAAGGAACTGAGGCATGGATAACCCTCAAACCAAAAGATTTACGAAAGATGATTAAGGACCAGATTGAGCAAGAGAAACCTGAGCAGGAAATTAAACCAAATGAACCAATCAGCGATGATCAACGCATAGAGATCATTAAAAAAATCAAGGCAGAGGCAGATCATTCTGATACACCTGAGACGATCGGGGTGGAACAACCCGGGAAATATAATATAGACCTCAAAGGACTCTTGGAGAAAGAACCGATTGTGATACAAAAGGACGGAACCTACACTATCCATCTCCCTTCTTTGTTTAAGATGCGTGAGGAGAAGAAAAAATAGCTCTGAGGAATGATTGAAAAATCGTTCCATTACCTTTTTATTGAAGTCAAAGATACAGCATTGGTTGATTCTATGAAATGGTATGACGAGGTTGAATATATCAGGAAACAAGCGATGAAGAATAACGAGTTTTTCGCCAACTCCCTGCCAATGATAGCTAGTGAAAACGTTCTTTCACCCTTATGCCGGGAAATGCTTATTACAGATTTTCATGGGAGATACGCTGAAGGAACCCCGGGCAACCGGTACTATGAGGGATGTAAATTCTTTGATTTGGTCGAAGAAAAAACTATGGAACTGGCGAAAAAATTATTTGAGTGTCAGTATGCAGATGTCCGTCCAACGTCAGGTACTGTAGCAAACATGGCTGTGCTGAAGGCATTAATAAAACCAGGGGAGACCGCAACGGTCCTTGACACCGCCAACGGAGCTCATATCTCGTTTGGTAAATATGGTGCTGCGGGTGTCCGAGGTATTAATCTTGTCTCATTTCCATTCAGCAACGAGGAGATGACCATTGATGTCGATGGTGCGGTAAAACTCATCAGACAGGTCAAACCCAAGCTTGCGTTGTGCGGTCAATCGGTTTTCCTGTTTCCGACTCCATTGAAGGAGATTGCTGAGGCGGCTCATGAAGTTGGTGCGTACGTCGTCTATGATGCAGCCCATGTGCTTGGTCTGATCGCAGGGAGACGATTCCAGGATCCACTTCGAGAAGGAGCAGATGTCATGAATGGGAGTACCCATAAGACCTTACCAGGTCCTCAGGGCGGTATGATTCTTTCAAATCATACCACTGAAACTGATGAAGAGAAAGCGTTCTTACGAAAAATTGGATTTGGAGTGTTCCCTGGAGTGACGTCATCGTATCATTTACATCATGTGGCTGCAAAAGGTATTGCGTTTGCCGAACATCTGGAGTTTGGGCAGGCGTATGCTGATCAAACCATTAAAAATGCGAAACGATTGGCACAAGCACTCCATGAACAGGGTTTCAAGGTGTTTGGAGAGAAACTTGGTTTTACTAAATCACATCAGATCCTTGTAGAGATTGGTCCAGGAAAAGGAAAAGAAGCTTCAAAAACCCTCGAGGATGCAGGGATCGTCACCAATATGAATATGATTCCAGGTGATGCAGACCCACTGAATCCTTCCGGACTTCGACTTGGAACTCCAGAGTTGACCCGCATTGGAATGAACGAGAAAGAAATGGATGATATCGCTGTGTTTTATTCACGTGCGCTTCTGAAGAAGGAAAACCCAAAGAACATCAGGGAAGATGTCAAAGAATTCCGGAAAGACTTCCAGGAACTTTGTTATTGCTATAAGGAAGGTTTCCGGGGATATGATTATCACAAGTTGATCTAAGATGCGGGTGGCACTTACTGGCACCCCAGGAACAGGAAAAACCTCTGTTGCAGCCCTTCTAGAAAAAGAAGGGTTTACCATTGTTTCTTTGCATACGCTTGCGCAAGAGAATAACTGTATCTGTGGAACCGATAAGAGAAGAGATTCACAGCTTGTTGATATAGAGAAGTTAGATACGTATATTCAGAAAAACTTTAAGACAGATGAAATGGTTTTTTTTGAGGGACATATCGGACATCTTCTTTCATCGATGGAAAAAGTAATTATCCTGCGCTGCCATCCTAAAAAGCTGAAAAAAAGGCTTCTTAGAAAAAAATGGAGCGCACAGAAAGTAATGGAAAATATTGATGCAGAGACTCTGGACGTCATTCTTTGTGAGGTTGTGGAGAACCATCCCATAAATAATATTTTTGAGATTGATACGACTAATAGAACCATTAAAGAGGTGGCTTTGTCAGTTAGTGAGATTGTGAATACTAACTTTGAACCAACAGAACCTTATACTATTGGACGGATTGATTGGTCAGAGGAGATTGTAAAAGAAAAAGGCAGATAGGAGCAAGTATGGTATTGGATAGAACTCGAGGAAAAGCAGATCCGCTTCTAACTTTCATTGCAAGGAGGTTTACTCGTTTCCATCCTGATATTTTGACGTGGTGTGCGTTGTTGTTTTCCCTGGTCGCTGGTGTGTTTTTTTATTTTTCAAATCCGCAGACCGAGGTGCAATCATTTTTTTTATTATTTGCAGCTCTGTTTGTGCTTCTCAATGGGTTGTTTGATGCAATTGACGGGAAGGTCGCCAAGCTTACTAATAAGCAATCGACACGTGGTGATTTTCTGGACCACGCACTTGATCGGTATGCTGATGTTTTCATGGTTGGAGCCCTGGGTTTAAGCTCTTGGTGTCGTCCCCCTATTGGGTTACTGGCGATCATCGGGGTGTTGCTCACTAGTTATATGGGGACGCAAGCCCAGGCGATTGGTCATAAACGTGATTATTCTGGGTTGTTAGGCAGAGCAGACCGTTTGGTGCTTCTTATCATCTTTCCCATTATCCAGCATGCTGCGCTTCGTTTCTCGTTTGAGCTTCCTTGGGCGGTTACAATCATCGAGTTGGTCTTGGTGTACTTCGCTGTTGTTGGCAATATCACCGCGGCGCAGCGTTTTTTCATTACGCTTCGATGGTTTCAAAG
>CAZLDE010000046.1:0-9947 GCA_964558215.1 uncultured Thermoplasmatales archaeon | reverse complement strand
CAGACCCCGGTAGCAACACCAGCATACACAGAACTATTCCAACTATCTTCTTTTTCATAGATATCCTCCATATCTAGAACATTTTTCTTAGTTAATAAGGTTTTTGAGTGTTTTTTGTACGAAAAAGATATTTTTAAAAAATTAATCCGAAAATCAACCAAAAAAAATGTCACATTATATCTTCTGGGTCCGATTCTCCCAGAGCCGCCACACCGCAACCGACAAAAGCACGGAGAAGAGGATAAAACAACCCACCGCGATGTACAACAACACCGGATCCTGATACACCGCCTGGATTAACCCCTGCGACTGGTCGACAACAAACCGACCACCCTCACCAGACGCAAGGATCCCCGGGTCAGACCGGTTCTCAATGACAGAAAGACTCTTCCCAAGCGGGATACCCTGAGCATACGCAAGTTTCGCTCGCATCAAAAACATCTGGAAGAAATCAGGCAGACCTGGAGGAACAGCACAACCCTCAAGCAAGCCAATGCCTGATTGAAGAATCCCTCCAGAATCAACAAGCCCCTTGCTTGTCAACACCACCTCATTATCCATCGTATACATATTATATCCAAAGTCAGTAACCGTCCCTTTGATGTACCAGATCAACTGAAGGAGACCGACCCACAGCGCGACAAACGTCAAGGCAAACAACACCACAATCTTCGTGTTCTCCGGATGCAGCAAGCTTTCCCCCTTCCACGTCAGCTTATAATACACCCATTTATGCCCATCACGCTCATTTCTCTTAATCAACCCAGCCTCATGCAGCTTCGTCAGATGCTCATGCAACGTCGCTTTGTTGAGATTCGTGACCTTGGCTATCTCATTCAGACCCATGTTCTTCCCATCAAGAGTCTTAAGGATATCCAGTCTCGTATCAGACGCAAGTGCCTTGAATGTCTCCCGGTCCAGGGTAATCTTTGTCATACTGCCTATAACCAATTATCTCCATCAACCTTTAAATACTGTGCGTTTACGTTTGGTTTTTCCCAAACAGGACATATGCCCGCAAAAACAAGGGGTTTGAAACGAAATGTAAAATTATAAATCATGAAAATCGTTACCCTCCTGTGATATGAAGAAAGAGACACTCATCCAACAGCTCAAAGAATGCGGTGCCATCAAATTCGGCAGATTCGTTCTTACCTCAGGAGCAATCAGCGACTACTACATCGACATCAAAAAAGCAAGCACCGACCCCAAGATACTCAAAATCATCGCACAAGAAATGAGCCTTTACACAAAAGGCTACGACCTGCTCGCCGGCATGGAGCTAGGGGCTGTCCCCCTTGTGGTCGCAGTGTCACTGGAAACACAGATCCCCTATGTCATCATCAGGAAAGAGAAACGGGAACATGGGACCGGCAAACAAATCGAAGGCGGCGATGTCAAAGGAAAAAGCGTGCTTATCATCGAAGACGTCACCACCAGCGGAGGATCCGTCATAAAGACCATCCAGATCCTTCGTGAGAACAACGCAGAGGTCGAAAAAGCCCTCGTCGTCGTCGACCGGGAAGCAGGCACACGGGAGAAACTCAAAAAACTCGAAGTCGAGTTCATCCCACTGGTCAGTGTCAGCGAAATCCTCAAAAACAAACAAAGTGAAAAAAAATAATCCAAACATCATCACATAAAAAAAAACAAGAAGAAGAGGGGAGCCTATGAACATACTAGTAGTCGGAGGAGGCGCACGAGAGCATGCAGTCTGCGATGCGGTCAGAAGATCAAACGACAGCACCCTGTTTTCTGTCATGAGCAACCGTAACCCAGGCATCGAAAGACTCTCAACAGAACACCTGCTGATAAAAGAGACACAAATCAAGGATGTCGTACTATTCGCAAAAAAGAAACACATCGACATCGTTCTCATCGGACCAGAAGCACCCTTGGAAGCAGGGCTCACCGATGCACTATTAAAAGAAGGGATACCAACCTGTGCACCGACGAAAAACGCGGCACGAATAGAAACAGACAAAGAATGGATGCGCTGGCTGCTTAGCAAACATAGCATCCCTGGGCAGCTGAAACATCAGAGTTTCACCGACCCCCGTGAAGCAGAAACATTCATCCAAGACCTTGACGCCCAGGTCGCACTCAAACCCATCGGCCTGACCGGTGGCAAAGGAGTACAAGTCGCAGGGGATCATTTCAACGGCACTGCCCAAGCCATGGCCTATGTCACCAAGGTCATCGACCAAAAAATCGGCGGAGCAGCCAAAGTACTCATCGAAGAAAAAGCAATCGGAGAAGAATTCACCCTGCAGGGGTTCACCGACGGCACACACCTCGTCGCCCTCCCAGCAGTCCAGGACCACAAACGACTCTTACCAGACGACAAAGGCCCAAACACCGGAGGCATGGGGTCGTATTCCTGCGCAAACGGACTACTCCCGTTCCTACCAAGACAAGACTATGACAAAGCAGTCCGAATCCTCCAACAGATCATCCATGCCCTGGGAAAAGAACACAGCACCTACATCGGACCGATCTACGGCCAGTTCATCCTCACCGCACAGGGGGTAAAAATCATCGAGGTCAACGCACGTTTCGGCGACCCGGAGGCAATGAACGTCCTTCCCTTGCTACAGACCGATTATATTCAGCTCTGCAAAGCGATGCTGGACAGCACCCTCTCCACCACAGACATTGACATCGATAAGAAATCAACAGTCTGCAAATACGTTGTCCCGGAGGGATACGGCGTGAAAAGCATGGTCGGAGAACCAATCCATGTCGACGAAACAGCACTGCAGAAAACCGGGGCACTGTTGTTCTACGCATCCGTCAACAAAAAAGATGACCATATCCTCACCGGTTCCTCACGTTCCCTTGCGGTCGTCGGCACAAGCCAGACCCTTGAAGAAGCGGAAAAAACCTGTGAAAAAGCGCTCGGCTACATCACCGGGGATCATCTCTTCATCCGCCATGACATAGGGACAAAAGCACTGCTGCAGAAACGCATCAGCCATATGAAGGAGATACGGAAAAAAGCATGAAACAAGAAATCTTCCTCTACTATATCGGAACCGCTGGGTCAGGGAAATCCACCCTGACGGCATGCACACAGCGATGGTGCAGGGACCGTGGGCTTGACGCTATCATCGTCAACCTTGACCCTGGCGCGGAGAACCTCCCCTACGAGCCTGACGTCGACATCAGGGACTGGATCTCCTTACGCGAGGTCATGGAAACCAATCATCTTGGACCGAACGGGGCGCAAATCGCCTGTGCGGACATGATAGCCCTGAACACAGGGGATGTCAAAGAAAGCATCAACTCCTTCAAAGCAGACTACATCCTGCTTGATACACCAGGGCAGCTGGAGCTGTTCGTGTTCCGGGAATCAGGCAAATACACCGTCAAGTTCCTCAGCCCGGAGAAATCAGCCATCTGCTATCTGCTTGATCCCCTGCTTGCCCGGTCAGCATCCGGGTTCGTCTCCCAGCTGCTGCTTGCGATATCAACGAACCTGCGGCTCAACCAGCCTCAAATAAACATCCTCAGCAAAGCAGACCTGCTGACAAAAAAAGAACTCAGCCTCATCCAACGATGGTCCCAGGACCCTGAGGACATCTACGATGCGCTCTACAAAGAGGAATCGACCATGCATCGGCAGATGAGCGAACAAATCCTGCAGCTGATCAAAGACCTTGGGGGGTACAGCAGCCTGATAGCGACCTCGCAGAAAAATTTCCAGGGCATCGAGGATATCTACACGGAACTCCAGCAGCAGTTCGAAGGCGGAGAGGACCTGATGAAAGACTGAGGATACGATCATTCAACAGTCATCCAATGTTTTTTTAAGGAATGTAAAGAAAAAAGAAGGTAATGCTGAAATTGGACGAAATCGACTCAAATGGGATAGATACAATGATTTCGTACAATTAACAAGAAAATATTCTTATTTATGACTTGTGTGTTCTTTTTCTTGAGGTTGTTCTATGGGAAGAAAAATCTTGGGTATTTTGATATGTATGCTGTTTCTGCTCACTGCGGTGTCAACCGTAAGCGCAAAACAGGAAAGAACATGGTATAAAAATTGTTATATCGAAGTCGATGCACAAGGCGAAGGAATTTACAATATGATAAAATACGTCTTTTTAAGACCCAATGGAGACTCCAGTGCGTTTGTCCTCTGTTGGATTATTCAATGGATGGGACCAGAATTGGTCACAGTAAAAATATTTGATAAGAAAGGTGGCACCGAAGTGTGGAATAACCAAAACCAAGAAGGAATCTGGGCGTTCAAGCTCTTGTTCTACAACGGCGTATACACCTGGTCACCCGGCGCGGGACACGATGTTTTTCATCTTTCGGGATCCACCAAAGCAATCGTTGTATTATACGAAGGGTAAACACCCTTTTTCCTTTTTTTATTAGGTTGTTTTTAATGTTCCCAGCATTGGCTCGAAAATAAAGCCTTTATCCATCAGGGAATTGAGTGACTCTTCAATGGTGTTCTCATCAAGCCCTTTGCCTTTACAGGAATCAACAATGCTATCCCAGGCAGCACCATCCTCACCTTCCAGTTCTTTGATGGTGTCCAACACCACGGTCTCCGGATCGACAGTATCACCAGGTTTCTCAGAGTCCTGCGGTTTTTGTTTCTTTGGTTTCTTAGAGTCCTTTTTGGTTTCCTTCCTCTGCTGGCTTGCCTCAAGGGATTCCTCCCGCTGAACCGTGTCGAACCGCTCAGCTACACCAGGTCGGATGAACTGCAGGCTTTCCCGGATCAATGTTGCGTACTTGGTGATGTCAACAGAACCGTATTTCTTCAACGCAGCAACGATACCTTCGGAGAGTTCTCGGCTGTAGCCGAGTTTCTTGAGATCATAGGCGTTGGGTTGCGGCATCTTCATGGCCTCCACCATCGCACCCATCCGTTGTTTTGTCTGCAGACAGGCTTCGATGATCCAGCGGTCCCGTGCCTCCGCGGTGATCTCACGGATCAGCTCGGGACGCAGCGACACATACAAGGTTCCTTCCTCAGGGATATAGGTGCGGACCTTACCAAGCACAGCGACAAACGCAGGCACCTCGATGCTTTGCAGCTTCTGAGTCGCCTCCGCCTGGTACTGCCCGGAATAAATCGTAAACACCCCAGTCGGGTCAGACACATGCGCGCGGAGGTACTCCCCGCCCTCCATGACGCTTTCCACATCGGTCAGCACCCCGGCGATGAACACCCGGTTGACCTTACTGCCCAGGGGGGTCACCACGTAGGAGGGCACCTTCTCCCCGGTGCCTTTTATCTCCAAAGCCGCGTCGTTGTACTCCGCAGCAAAAATACGCCAGGCTGGCTCCCGTTTCATAGGAACTCCTCCAGCTCCTGGGATAAGCGTTCTGCTTCAGCCGCGACATCAAAATCAGCCCGTTGTCCATCCCGGGCGATCAAGGTGATCCCAAACTGGTCACCCAGCGCGTTGCCCTGCAGACTAATCCGATGGCCGAACAACGCGGTGTTCATCTCTTCGATAAGACGGTCATCGCCTTCGGAATCCTCCATGGTCTTCCCCAGGAGTTTTTCCGTTAGCTCCTTGCCAAGGATGGCACTCACCGACCCAGACCCATCGTCAAGAACGAGTTTCATGCGCATGTCTGTCTTGCCATCGACCGTACCATGGATGGCACAGGCACCCTGTTGCAGGACACGGTTGCACTGGGGGCATCGCTGCACCAGCCCAGAGCCTTTCCGAATCTCGATGACGGTGCCTTCCACTTCGATGTCCAAGGCTCCGTTCCGCTCCGCAAGCTCTGCGAGGGGTATTTTCTGGGTTTTAATGTCCTTTTTTGATATTTTATTTGCATCAAGTTTCTCAACGGTTGCTTTCTCATCAAACGTGAACTGTGGGATCCCCTTCCAGGATTTCACATAACCGCCTTTGATACGAAGAACCACTCCTTCCTTTAATTTGAAGTCATGCCAGGCGGTGAACTGGGCTTTACCGGTCTCATCCCCCAACATCCCGGAAAAGACCTTCTTTTTCTGACCAGAAATGTCCACCTCACGCTCCTGGAGCTGCAGGATGCGTGCGACAAGTTCGACAGAGGAAAGACCCCCGCGGAGTTCATTGACCTTATATTCCCGTGGATCAAGGTTCACCTCAGGCATCTCCGAAGCATCGGTCTTCGTAATCTTGGTTCGGTCACCAAAATTCACTTTCAGGGCGCCTTGCCATTCTTTGGTATAGGCGTTGGTGATGTCCACCACAGCGCCTTTCTCAAGTTCAAAATCCTTCCAGGCAGTAAACTGAACCGTCCCGCTCTCATCACCAAGGATCCCGTAATATATCTTCCGGGCTTCCCCTTTGACGGTGATGTCACGGGGGTTTACAGAGACGATACGGCAGAGGACATGCACGCTTTGCTGATTGGGTTTGAGATCCACTAGAAGACTGCGCTCAGTGGAGGGTGGTTGTTTGAAGGTCCCACCAAACTTTTTGACAAGTGTTTGTTTCGCATGATCAAGGGGAACACCATATTCTAAAAATTTCTTCAGTTCTTTTTCAAGTTCCTCTCGACTGATTTCTTTCCCGGAGGCTTCACGGAGTGCTTCTAAAATATCATCAATCTGCTGTTCGATAGTATCCTCAGCCATAAATGATTCCTCGCCCAACTTTTTTTTATGCTGATGTGAGAATCACATTTTGCTATATAAAGAGTACTATAGTACTATATAGCAAAACGAGGGATCATGACAGCCCGATGATCTTTCCATTCTTGTCAATGTCCATGAATTCTGACTGAGGTCTAGGGGGGAGTCCTGGCATCGTGGTGATTTTCCCGGTCATGGGTACCAAAAAGCCGGCTCCTGCGGAGAACCTGATGTCTCGGACCGTGATCTTAAAACCGGTGGGTCTCCCCAGTAAGAGGGGGTCATCGGAGAGGGAATACGGGGTTTTCGCGATACAGATAGGAAGCAGGTCCAACCCGAGTTCCTTGCAGAGTTTGAGATCACTTTCCGCATTGACGGAGTATCCGACGCGGTCGGCACCGTACATCTTTTTAGCGATGATCTCTATTTTTGTTTTGATCGGCAGGTCAAGATCGTAGAGATAGGTGAAACGAGTCGGATTGTTATGGATAAGACTGATGAGTTTACCAGCAAGTTCGATGCCGCCTTCTCCACCTTTCGCCCAGACGTCTACGACGGCGCAGGATACCTGTTTTTTTGAACAGAAAGCTTCGATGAAATCCAGGTCTTCATCGGCATCACCCTTGAATTGGTTGATTGCGACGATGACAGGGACCCCGAACCAGGCGATGTTCTCAAGATGTTTTTCAAGGTTGGAGAGTCCTTTTTGAAGGGCGGCTCGATCGGTTCCCTCTCCATGTCGTTTCAGTGCTCTGATGCTGACGACGAGTACCACGGCATCAGGGACAAGCTCACCGGTGCGACAGACGATGTCGAAGAATTTCTCAGCACCAAGTTCTGAGCCGAACCCTGCTTCTGTGACGAAATAATCAGCAAGCCGTAGCCCCATCATATCCGCAATAAAGCTGTTGGTCCCATGGGCGATGTTTGCGAAGGGTCCGCCATGGACAAATGCAGGGACGCCTTCAACGGTTTGAACAAGGTTAGGCATGACTGCATCTTTGAGAAGCACGGTCATCGCACCGACTGCTTTAAGGTCAGCGGCGGTGACGGGTTTATTGTCATAGGTGTATGCGACGATGATGCGGCTGAGACGCTGGCGTAAATCCGCAAGATCCTTGCTGAGGCACAGTACGGCCATGATCTCTGATGCCGGCGTGATGGAGAACTCAATCTCATGGGGGACGCCATCGGATGGTCCACCAAGACCAACAACGACTTTACGTAACGCCCGGTCGCTGATATCAAGCACGCGTGGCCAGACGATGAAGCGAGGGTCGATATGGAACAGGTCCCCATGATGGATGTGGTTGTCCAAGAGGCTTGCAAGAAGGTTATGTGCACTGGTGATCGCATGCATATCACCGGTGAAATGGAGATTGATGTCCTCCATGGGGAGCACCTGTGAAAAGCCTCCACCCGTGGCACCTCCTTTCCGTCCCATGATAGGCCCCATGGATGGTTCTCTGATCGCCAGCATGGTTTTTTTTCCAAGCTGGGCAAGAGCTTGTGCGAGTCCGACGGTCACCGTTGTTTTCCCTTCGCCGCTGGGGGTGGGGTTGATGGTGGTGACCAGAATCAGTTTGCCTTGCTTGTGTTCTCTTAATCGTTTGAGTACGTCAAGAGAAATTTTTGCCTTTGAGCGGCCCCAACAGAGGTATTCATCCTCTCGAATCCCTGCTTTGGCGGCGATCTCTTCGATGGGCTGTAGGGTAATCGATCGTGCTATTTCGAGGTCGTTTTTCATGTGATGACATGTTGATATCAAGTCTCTGTTAAAAAGTCCTCCGTTTCTAGGTGATGTATGAAAAGGAGGTGGACCACCATTTAGGGGTTGTTTTATATGAAGGGCGTTTTTCTGGTGATCCAGGCTGTCTCAGGCAGTGAAGAGTAAATGGTTTGGGATCTGTAGGCTGCGATCGTTTTGTTTTTCGTTTTGGAGGTCTTGACCTTCTTTTTTGTCTCATGGGAGAAGATGACTTTCTTTTGGAACTCCCAGTAGCGGATGCGCCAGTTGGTCCCATCACTAAGCAAGGCTTCTTCTCGCCGTGTCCCCAGGATTCCTTCTGCCTCCAGGCGGTAGAACAATCGTCGGTCCGCATGGTCAAGGATGTTGTCGATGATGCAGTCGTCATAGCCGAACATGTCCATGACGATTTCTGCGTACCCGCGTGCTTCTTTTTCACTGATGTCTAATTTTCGTTGGATAACTTTTGTAAGTATTTGTAACGTGACAAGTGGCATTCTTCACACCCATAGTTGTTTAATATAAACAATTTTATATTCTTGAGTATATATAATTTTCCTTTCTTTTGACGTTTTTCATGAAAATCAAGGCAAAAAAACGCTTCTCTCATCAATAACTATTATACCATGACCACCAATACCACCCCTGGGTTGTATCCATGAAAATAGCACTAATCTCGGCACGGCCCGCCATCGCGAGTAAAACAAAAAACATCCAAACCATGGAGAAGTACCTAAAAAAAACAAACGCAGACCTCTACATCTTCGGGGAGTACTTCCTCACCGGGGACCGCTGCAAAGACGAGTTCCGTAACCTTGCAGAACCTTGTGACGGACCATCCATCAAGCAACTGAAAAAACTAGCAAAAAACAAAGACTGCTATCTTATCTTTGGCATGCCCCTCAAAGACGACCAGGTCAACGGTCTTCTCTACAATGCCGCTGTCCTGTTGCACCCGGATGGCACGGTCAACACCTACAAGAAATGGTTCCTGCCCACCGCAGGACCGTTTGAGGAAAAAATCTTCTTTGACCAAGGCGAGGACCTCTGCGTCTTTCCCACCTCGTTTGGGAAGATAGGGATGCTTATCTGCTACGACCTCTACTTCCCTGAGCTTTCAAAAGCACTGACCTTACAAGGAGCGGACCTGCTGGTCTGCATCTCTGCATCCCCCTCGGTCACCCGCCGGTATTTCGAAACCATGCTGCCTGCCCGTGCCCTCGAAAACACCGTGTTTTTCGCCTACGTCAACCTCACCGGAAACCAAGAAGACCTCATTTACTGGGGTGGCTCACAGCTCTACGACCCCCTGGGAAACCTGCTTGTCAAAGCACCCTATTTCAAGGAAAGTATAATCACCGCGGATATCAATTTCGGTCTGCTTGAGACTGCACGGGCAAGACGACCCGTGCTACGGGACATCAGACCGGAGATCTACCAGGATTTGTACCAGTTCTCCCGGCATCACACAAAAAAACCGTTAAAAAACTAACAAAAACAACTACGGTCAAACCATCAGATAACGGATGGGTGTCAATTTTTTACAAAAAGTATTTACATGAAAAAACCATTCAGGGTTTCTATTCCAATTTCTTT
>CAZLDE010000045.1:0-10083 GCA_964558215.1 uncultured Thermoplasmatales archaeon | reverse complement strand
ATGATGACGTTAGTAGTCTTGAATATGTATGCGTTTCGGACTATTTGAATATTGTCATTTTTAAAAATATAATATTAAAAAAATATTAAAATTAAAACTATGCGTGCTACCAGTTTCCATGCGAAATCATCCCCTCCCCCTTCCTCGTTATCAAAAGGAGAAAACATAAATTGAATTTAACACAAAAATTTATTATACCGCAATTCCTTACGACCTTGCGAGGAGGCATATTTTATTCCTAAAGATTCAGTCACTACAGACATATTCAGCAACCTACTTAACAACGAAGGACTGTTCACGAACAGGGAGGTCATGCGTCCGACCTACATGCCGGAGATCCTCCCTCATCGCGAAAAAGAAATAAACGACCTTGCAAACGTTCTCGTCCCAGCCCTTAAAGGAGAAACACCTTCTAACATCTTCATTTATGGGAAAACAGGAACTGGCAAGACCGCGGTCGTCAAATTCGTTGGAAAAGAACTACTGAAAAAAGGCGAACAAACCGGAAAAAAAGTCAATTTCATTTACATGAACTGCGAAATCGTCGACACCCAATACCGATTACTGCAGAACATTGCAAACAGATTTATTCATGAATGGAACGACCATGTCCCCTTCACCGGTTGGCCTACCGACGAGGTATACACAAAAGTAAAAGCAATGATGGACAAGGAAAAAAGCGTCACCGTCATAGTTCTTGATGAAATCGACAAACTCAAAGGAGATGAAGCGCTTTATAATCTCACCAGAATAAACAGCGAACTTGATAACGCACGAGTCTCAGTAATTGGCATATCCAATGATTTGAAGTTCACTGATTTTCTCGACCCAAGAGTCAAATCAAGCCTTGGGGAAGAAAGCATGATCTTCTACCCCTACGACGCAGAACAACTCCAAGACATATTACGCGCCCGGATCAAAACAGCATTAAAACGCGGAGTCATCGAAGAAGACGTCATACCCCTATGCGCAGCACTCTCTGCTCAAGAACATGGGGATGCACGCCGAGCACTTGACCTCTTAAGAGTCTCTGCAGAACTCGCCGAACGAAGCAAAGTAACAAAAATAACCAAGTCCCATGTACGACTTGCGCAAAACAAAATAGAGCTTGATCGTATCACCGAGGTCGTCAGAACCCTTCCGAATCAATCAAAACTAGTGCTCTATTCCATCTTTCTACTTGATAAACAAAACAAGAAAGCAGGTAACACCCGAGCACTCATAACAGGAGAAGTCTACGACATCTATCGAGAATTATGCAAAAAGGCACGATACAACTGCTTAACACAACGGAGAACCGCAGATCTCATCTCAGAACTTGACATGCTTGGCATCATCACCGCCCGTGTCATATCAAAAGGACGACATGGAAGAACTACGGAAATCCAGATGTCCTCGTCATCATCATCAAAGGATTTACTGACAGTGCTACAAGAAGACGATATGTTTAAGGATCTTGCCAACTACAAAATGAAAGGCCAGGCACGCTTGACCGTCTAAGAAGACAACCCTTAAATCAAGAGAAAGGAGCTCGAATATGCATACGGTTCTGCACCCATCCCCCTCAGACGCTTTACATTTTATCAAAGAACATCATTCCTCCAAACCAGAGAAAACCCTGCTCCTGGTGATGGGGGAATGCATGGTTGATTATCACGGACGTGCAAAATCCTTGCTAGACTGGGGGGAGCGACTCATCATGATAAAACAAGATGGAACGGTTCTCGTTCATCAACCAGTCATGCGAGAACCAGTGAACTGGCAGCCCACGGGCAGCATCACCGAATTTACCACAGAGGACAATCAGCTTATTCTGAATTGCCGGCATCTTAAACCTGCTGAGAAAATGAAAGTGACATTCCGTCAACTGAAACTGGTAACAGCAACATCGCTTGTGGACCGCGCCAGCCTCATCATCGCTGGCATGGAGGTCGATGTCGTAAACCAAATCGTTAACGATCCAAATATCATCGAGGGCGGCCTCAGGATTGCTAAACGCGAAAAACCAGTGAAAACCGGCTCGATTGATTTATACGGGTTTGATAAAAATCATATCCCGGTGGTCATCGAAGTAAAACGAAGCCTTGCGACAATCAGCTCTGTTCATCAACTCAGGATGTACGTCACAGATATAAAAAAAGACAGAAAAGAACCAAAAGTCCGTGGCATTCTCTGCGCGCCACGAGTCCCAGACATGGTACGAAAGCTCCTTGAAGAACAAGGACTTGAATGGCGTGAAGTAGAAAGAAACGTAGTGCTACCCGACAATAAACAAAAAACATTAAAAGAATTTTAAACCACCGGAAATAAAGTGGCAATTTTGATTATTCAATTACGTATTTTTATAATAATGGCAACTCTCCCGTCACCTGATCAATAAGATTACTTGGCGCAGGGCCAATCCCAAGAACCGTTTGTGTGCCCTCCTTGATTTCCGTATGCCCTGCATCCGTCACAATCATCGCGACAATCCCCAGTTTTCCTGCTTTTTCTTCCAGTGGGAAGAAATCCTCAAGAGTAGCTACCTTCACCACGACCTTTTTTGCTCCGTCCCGCTGCCATTTTGAAAACCATTCTGGCTTGTTTTTCTTCGTTAAAAGCGTACAGGCCACCGCCGCATGAGAGACCTGCGCAGCAAGCTTACCAGCAGAAAGAGGCAGATCCACCCGAGTCACCAACACCAGCTTGTAATCAAAATCGCTTTGCTTTTTCTTCTGGGGGGTCATGCTGGTTCATCTCACGATACGATTCCTTCCGCCATTTCTCACCCAGTTCATAAGCTTTTGTGAAATCAAAAATCCCTTTCACCACCAGGGTCTTCTCCCCCGAATCCACATGTTTCAAGGGGACCCCTAAGAATAAAGATCCTGATTTAATGATTAATACATCTTGATTCACTGACACACTTTCCCCTATTTTTTTCCCTGTGCTATCCAGCACGAATTTACAGATCATCGATGGGTCAGAAGTCTCAGATGTTTTCAGAGGGTCACTGGTTTCTTTTTTCTTGTTAAAAAGAAATACAGCTCCACTGTGTCCCACTATAAACATCATCCTAGTGATTCTTAAAACCATGGAGCCCTGTAATACCGTGTTTATTATAAATCTTTATTGATATTCCAAACATCAATGGATGAGTACGATATCGCAATAGCAGGAGGCGGGCCAATCGGATGCTTTATCGCAGAACAACTCGCATTCAAAGGACGGCGCATCTCGATTCTTGAGGAACACCCAGTTATAGGGGAACCAATGCACTGTGCAGGACTAGTCACAAAACGTGTCATTGACATCACAAAATCCTCAGATGATGAAATCATTCAAAATAGAATTTACGGGGCAATCATCCATAGCCCGGATGGATCGGAACTCGCCATCGGTGGAAATAAAATCCACGGTCTTGTGATAAACCGTCGATCCTTCGATGAACACTTAGCAAGAAAAGCAACAAAGGCAGGTGTAGATCTTTTCGTAACCCATAAAGTTCTAGCTGCAAAAAAACTCCCTCAATACATCGAACTAACCTGCCAACACAACACACAACCAAGCAAGATACGCTGCAAACTTCTCATCGGGGCAGACGGCTCCCATTCACAAATACGAAACCTCTTCACATTCCCAAAACCAAAAGAAACATTACAAGGTATCGGTGCAGATATCTCCGATGCTCTTCTCGACCCACATTTCGTCCATATCTTCGTAGGACAGACGATTGCTCCAGGTTTTTTCGCCTGGGTCATTCCAACCAACAGCCATGGCACCACTGCACGTATCGGATTATGCATAGGAAGGCACAGCCATAATTCTCTCCAGCACTATTTCACCACCCTGCTTCAACAACCAATACTACAGCACGCTATCATTATGAGACGATACGGTGGGACAATCCCCTTAGGGTTATTGAAGAAAACAGCCGATGACCGCATCATGCTTGTGGGAGATGCCGCTGCGCAGGTCAAACCAACATCTGGCGGTGGGCTTTACACCGGTTTGATTTGTGCAAACCATTGTATTAGCATTGCTGAGAACGCATTTCAAGCTAACCGCTTCGACGAGACATTCCTACGATCCTATCATAAAAGATGGACCGAAGAGATTGGACGGGAACTTTCCCTTGGCATGCGGTTCAGAAGGATATTCACCAGACTTTCCGATGATCAAATCAACAAATATCTCAAAAAACTCAACAATAAAAAAGCAATCAGCATCATCAACAAGTATGGGGATATTGATTATCCATCAAAACTTGCATTCCCACTGGTCAAAACCATACCTTCGCTTGTCTCTCTTGCGCCAGTCTTAATGAAAAGAATGAAAAAATAAAGTTATCTTCTCTTTTTCGTCGAAGGAGGCGGGGGTGGTACGTAATATTCCTGTTCACTATACTCGACAGGTTCATTATCCTCTGGCGCAAAGAGTTTTGCTTTTCCTCTACGCAGACCACCTTTCTTCTTCCGAATTATATAGATAATGACGATGAGAACAAGCAATAAAATAAACACAAGAATGCATGGTAAGAACAAACTAAGGACGTACACAGGGGAGGCATTTAAGACGCAGGTGAGATCGGTTGAAAGCATTGTTGAATCTGTATCAAACACGAGTTCTGCATAGCTTCGTCCGTCATTTGTTGTCCCTGTTATAAGGGTTTTTCCTGTCGTTTCACTAACGTTTGCCGATATACCGCGGGGGAAGATTATCCGGTATGTCACTGTTTGATTCTCAAGACCCTGAAGGGTGAATTGTTGAGGTGAAAGCGTCAACTCAGCAGGCCATAATGACATATTAAACCTAACTGGGTATACCTCGGTTGCATAATTAGAAATCACGATTGGTACTACCGCATCCATAGTGGAAATATCACCATCCCATACAAGCGAGTTGGTAAACAAGGTTCTATCAATGATGCCATTCACCGGAATGCCCTGGAATATTTCAGATAAGCGTTCTTGAAAAAGGGTTTTTTTCTCTGAAAGAAACGTATCTATGTCGGTTTCACTAAACACGTTTTCCTGCACACAAAGACGGAACGCATCCGCGTTCAGATACGTTAGATTGATTTTCGGAGAGAAAGAAAAACTCTGAGAACGTCGGATCACATACAAACGATTATCCTCCTTCATTTTGGCTGATGCTGTTAACTCAGTTTTTCCCGTCAAGGCACTAACAATATTCAGATCCATTTTTGATAACTCGATTTCAATACGTGTCTCAATATGTTCAGTGTTATAGGGTGGTGTCGGCTGGATATCAGAATCAAAATTCCCACTGATTGATGCTGTTTTATTCCAAATATAACTGTTTTTCCCATCCAATGATAGATTATTCGGGAGGCGAAGTATCATCTCATAGGGATACATGAGGCTTTCAAGTCCTAACCCAAAATTCAGATCCACAGAGGATATTTGTGCGGTTGCCCCAGAATGTATCAACCCAAAGAACGCACGCACCGGCATCTGGCAAATCATCAATTGCACATGAGAATCCTTGAAATTCGCTCGTAATGCAGGGATATCATCCATGAAGGTGACGTTATATGGTATTGAGCAGTTGACAGTACTCTCAGGATCCCAACTAAACGACAGATGAAGCGTTTGTTTTAAAGAAGAGTTTTCAATCAGAGGCGTGGTCTGCTGTTCGATAGGTTGAACAGTATTTTCAAACAAATCTGTCCAAGAAAACAAGCCATTCTCTATACATAAGCGAAGACCATCAGCAGGAAGACTTCCAACATCAGTAATGAACGAAGGCAAGATATTATACCGTCGGATGTCTACTTTTTTCAAGAGAATAGAATCAATAAAACTGATGTTATCAACCGATCTCGTATCCAAGATGTATTCAATAGCAATATCCTCTTTCTCAGAGGAAATGGTGGTCGGATTTTTCGATTGCACTGACAGCACTGCTGCTTTTCCTTGATCATTTCCCGCCGAATTACGAATCATCCAAGTGATCGTGTTTGTCTCCGGGTTCGTATCCGCGGTATTTGCGTATGCCAGCGACAAGGTTTTCGGAAGATTGTACCGAAAAGTCGTATTCCATCCCGGTTCTGCATTCAAGTTAAATTGATACGTGATGGTTGCCCCCATGTCCAGAAAACCATCTATGATATTCGTGAGGTTCAGAAACCCGCTATACCCGAAGGACGCTGGTGTGAGATTAACATGAAAATCATCAATAAAATACGGGGTCTGATACGAAGGAATCATGTTCATTGTATCGACTTCAGCAGAAGAAAACGCTGTCTCGATCTGTGTTTTAATAGATTCATGCAGACGAAGCATAATTGCCCCCATGACGTAGGGATTGGTCGTTGACATGTCCTCTATTGCTTGTCTTGTATACACGGTGTCAAACACATTTATCCTGTTGACAAGCATCTGTGTGCGCACCGTCAAGCATGATCCCGAGTCAAACGTACAAGTTATAGTGGCGTCTACTTGGTTATCAGACAGCGGTGCCGCAGAACCCGAATAGATAAAAATAACCGATCCGAATAAAATTACAACCTGTATTACTGAGGCTAGAATATCTCGCCGCATCGCATCCTCACTTCCTAAGGAACTAAGCACACACTCTTATAAAAACTTTCTTACGAAATCACTAAAAAGACATGGACTATTTACGAGTTCGCATTATGTATATCCTTGGGGGAACCTCAGCAAAAAACGTTGCAGAACACTTATCACACCGACTTCAGCAACCACTGCTCCATACTACCTACAAACGGTTTCCTGATGATGAATTCTACATCAGACTTCTTGATGATATCACAGGTCAGGATGTCTTAATTGTTCAAACCGCATATCCTGACCAAAAAATCATAGAACTACTACTGATGCAGGAAGCCGTCCATGATGCAGGTGCTAAAAAAATCACGGTTATTGTACCTTACTTTGGGTACAGCAGACAAGATAAGAAATTCGAAGAAGGCGAAGCGATAAGCGCTCGAGCTATAGCTCAGCATATAAGTCTTCGTGCCGATTGTGTCATCACCGTCGATCCGCATAAGGAGCATATTCTGAAGTTTTTTACGGTCCCTGCGTATAGTTGTTCTGCAGTCGGTTCTCTTGCAAAACATCTCAGGGAAAAACACATTGATTTTGTCTTGGCACCAGATAAAGGAGCAAAGGAGCGAGCCAAAGAAGCAGCATCACTCATTGGTTGTCAATACGATTACCTTGAAAAAACACGTATCGATGGCACCACGGTAAAGATAACCCCAAAGACACTTAATGCATCTGGGAAACATGTCGCAATCATCGATGATATCATTTCCACAGGTGGTACTATGGCTCAGTCAATACGAGAACTGAAAAAACAAGGTGCGAAATCAGTTGCTGTTGCTTGTACCCATGGGTTATTTGTTGGTGGTGCGAAGGAAAAACTCCTTTCTGCTGGCTGCGATGAAATCATTTCAACAGATACAATTGAAACAGAGTTTAGTAAAGTAACCGTTGCAGACTGTATCGCCGATACATTCCTAAAAACCGCTCCATATATAAAGAATTAAGGGGAGACTTTACTAATTAATCCTGTTTTTCATCTGATTTTCTATGTTTTTTGGTCCATCAACACGTCATTAAAGAGTACATGATGTTCATTTTAGTGAGATTTTTAAGACTTTACTCCTTACTTTCGGAACTACTGTTTTGGAGATAAGTTATTTATAAGACCATCAATTTACGGTTGTAACCAACCTAGGGTGAAACCTATGCGGAAACGAGCAGAATTAAAAATGCCTATACAGACAGAATCAACGTCAACTAGACAACAAACAACTGTAACAAAAAACTCAGATCGTAAACGATTCAAACTGAAAAAAAAATGGTGGATTGGAGTTACGTTGATAGCGATTTTTCTCTTGGTTCTCTTCATGAACTCATATTTCAACATTATTTCTAACGTAAATATTAATCCCGAGGGAACAACCCTGTCAGATACCTATTATTTATCTGGTCCTGACCCATATTACAACATGCGGCTGGTGGAGAAAACAGTTGAAACAGGTAGTTTTCCATATTATTCTGATAACGATCCTCTCCTAGCGTATCCGTTTGGGCAATCAGGGGGACGTGCCCCACTTCTTGTCATGTCTGCCGTTGGCTTTAGCCATCTGCTCACTCCCTTCATGAGTGAAGCAGACGCCCTAGGGTATGCCATGCAGTTTATTCCTGCGTTATTTGGCGCGTTACTCGTGTTTCCTGTGTATTTTATCGGGAAAATCCTTTTTGGAAAGAAAGCAGGGCTCCTCGCCGCGCTGCTTATCGCTTTGATCCCTATTCATCTCAGTTCCGGGCATGGTTCAGCCTATGGACTGTTTGATCATGACTCGTTTAACCTGTTCTTGTATTTCCTTACCTTCCTCTTCCTCATCAGAAGCATCAAAGAAACTGATCTGATGCGTCGTATTCTCTTTTCACTGCTTGCAGGGGTATCCCTTGCCGCGCTCTCCATGGTTTGGGTAGAAGCACAGTTCCTCTACACGATTATCGCTGTCTATGCCATCGTTCAACTCTTATTCGACCTGTTCACAAACAAGGTTGAGGAGCTTTTTGTAGTAAGTATTTTCACTGCGTTATTCGCTGGTTTCGTTATCTCTTGGCCTGTTGTTGCTGCAAAAGGTGACCTTTTCAATATCACCTTTTATTTGTCATTAGGGGTATTGCTGTTCGGTGGCATTTGCATCCTGTTCAAACGCAAGCGCATCCCCTGGATTCTCTCCTATCCGCTTATTGCACTCATTGGTCTTGCAGCGGCAGGGTTTCTGTACATCATCTATTATAACCCGACGATGTTCTCCTTTTTTACGCCATTAACTAAATATGGTGAGATTCTCTATGGTCCTGGTATCTACGGGTCAAAAGTCTCTTTGACGATTGCAGAGGCAGGTACTTATAACATGAGCAGGACCGTCATGTCCTTTGGCCCGGCGTTGTACTGGTTAGCCTGGGCTGGTTTTGCTTTCCTTATCTATCAATACATCAAACAAAAGGGACGGAAAGATTATCTCATGATTCTGTCCTTATTTGTCATTAACATCTGGTTGACCTCCACGGCAGGGCGTTTCCTCAACGACATGGTACCACTCATTGCTATCCTTTCTGGATGGATTATCTGGTTTGTGATTAGCAAAATTGACTACAAACAAATGGCTCGTAATATTCGAAACGCAGGAGGCGGTCTGCGTGGGATACGAAAAGGAGTCAGAGTGTATCATATCATCGGCGTTCTCTTTGTCGCGTTTCTCATCATTATCCCAAACGGATATCTTGCTCTTGACGCAGCAGTGCCCTCCGCGGCGACGAAGAACGGCACCAGTAACATGAAATATGATTTCTTCGGAGAAGGCCATTCCTCTGCTTTCGGTTCAAGCTCTTATAAAGAACAGTATTGGGTTGATGCCTACTCCTGGCTCAGTAAACAAGATACAGAGATTTCTGATCCTGCGAAACGACCTGGTTATATATCCTGGTGGGACTATGGGTTTTATGAGGTTGCTGTCGGAGGACACCCGACAGTCGCAGATAACTTCCAAGATGGAATTCCACCAGCTGCAAACTTCCATACCGCGAAAAGCGAAAAGGAAGGAATCGCCATCTGGATTATCCGACTCTTAGAAGGGAATATGAGGGATAATAACAACCTTGGATTCTCAGACGAAGTCATCACTGCACTGCAGAAACATATTGGGAAGGACAACACAACGCAAATAACCTCTTGGATGTTGAGTCCTGAAAAATCCCCTTCACAGGGTAAACCAATCGGAGCTAATTATGACCTCGAATTGAGTAAAACAATACAGGTAGGAGAACAATACCCCGAAAATGCATATTACCATGACATCCAACAATTATTCAATGAAAGTCTGACCGATGATCAAATCACTTGGCTGTATCACGACATTCAAGAGGTCACTGGATACAGTATCCGTTATTATGGAGTTGAAGGATATGATGAGCAGATTTTCAATATCTTCGCGTTCCTTGGCGATAAAAGCAATATCCTGACCGCACTTCGGACCGCAGGGAAACAATTCTATAACCCCGAGGATGATTTTATCCAGGTCGTGTACACTGG
>CAZLDE010000044.1:3196-10116 GCA_964558215.1 uncultured Thermoplasmatales archaeon | reverse complement strand
CCACCGATACCGATGATTGGTATACCTTCTCCGTCTGCCAAGGACAACAGATCGTCTTCACAGTAACACCACCTACTGGTTTTGATGTCGATATTTCTCTGTGGACTGCAGACAGCGTTATGGTGACCTCATCAAACAATTCTGGCAGCGTTCCTGAGACAGTAATCTATACCGCCACCTACACAGGGAAATGGTATGTCTGGGTGAAATTCGTAAGCGGGTCAGGGACCGGTCGTTACAGTTTTGCTGCAAGCTTCTCCAATCAGAACGATGCGAACAGCGGTTCTGATGCCCCGAACGTTCGGACTTCTGCGTTGCTTCTCACCCCAGGGACTTACTATGGATATCTGGACATGAACGACCCCTACGATTGGTATAAGATCCAAGTCACCAGTGGACAAGGAATTCATGTGAAATTGCTAATGAAGGATTTCGCGTTTCTCACAGACTTTGACCTGCAGCTATATAACCCCAGTGGCGTCCTTGTCTTCGAGGGAAACCAGTACTATGATGACGAGTTCAACTATCCAGCAGATGTCACTGGTGAATGGAGCATCCGTGTCGATATCTTCCCCGGCTGGGTCGATTGCCCACAGCCGACAGAATGGAGCTACTACTCCTACGGCTCCGGAGCCTATAACCTCACCCTAAAGTTAGAGACCAGTGGAGAGGCTCCACCAGCACCAGTCCCGCAACCGGAGATCACCCCCATTGCAAAGACCTTTACAGTCGTCAACGACCCGGACAGCACCAAAGACGATTTTGGTTACCTTGCTGCGATTCCTGCCTGCAACTACCTCAATGGTGGACAGCGGTACCTCGCACCGATTATGTACACCGGTGATACCACCCCAACTGCATATTACGATGATGACACCTCCTTTGGGATCGTGGATGACACAACCCAATACCTTATTGATGACTGGAACGACTATCTTGCGTTATTTGGCAAGACACCGGAGCAATACACTCTTCCGGCAGATCCAATCCAGGCAGCCTCTGAGATAGCGACACAAGGCTGGAGCTCCTCTCAGACCGCGGTTGTCGCCGTCGACGGGAGTGGCTTTGAGGACGAGGTAAAAACTGTTCTTACTAGAACCGCTACCTTGAAACGACAGACAAGTGTCGAAGAGGTTCAAGGGGACAGTGAGAAAATCAAGAACATCGGTGGTTCCTACGGTTACCCCATCTTCCTTGGACCCAAGTGGTGTGCGTTGAACGTCAGTATGTATGGAACTGGTGGTGCGACACCAACAATCGGTGCCATCCTTCCATTATACATCACCATGGCACAAGACTGGTGGCCCTGCCCGAATGATGAGGATGGACCTAAATACGATATGTACTATCCTGTCACCCGAATGGGCATCTGGGTTGCTGGTACAGATATTGTCAGTGATAAATGGAATTTCAGGATTACAAAGTACGCTGGCGACCGATATCGGTTTAAAATCACCGATGAAGACTCCATGATTAACGCAAAAATCACAACGACCGAAGCATCCGACCTGTTACTTTTCCTTATTGACCCACAAGGACATGTCCGATCACCAGTCATACCTGCCTGGAATGGACCGGTAAACCCCATCCATGTCTGGAACGGCTTAGAGAACCCTGAGGACAACCCATGGCGAAACTGGCATCCAGATCCACACACGGAATATGCCGCTGAGGTTCTACACCCAGACACAGGAACGTGGACTGCCATCGTCGTTCCCCGTGATGCGAACGGTTCAAATGTCAAATACACTCTTACTGTTGATGTCACAACCGTTAATGATGACCGAGCTGATGCATCTATTTCAGCAGCAAACGCAGCGGTTATTGCTTCATTGAACCATTTCCCATTGCTCTATGTCACCAAGGACAGCGTTCCTGCGGCAACAGCGAGTGCCTTTACAGCACTTGGTGTCACCAAAGTCATCTTTGTTGAACGTGGTGAAATCGGTGCTGCCGTACGCAGTGAACTCCCAACGATTGACAAGGACCTGAAGACCATGCAGGAGATTGTTGATGAGATAAAGAGTTATCCTGCCTCGGAAAATTATGTCACTGCGACGTCATTAAAGACAGGTGAAGGATACTTTGCCCCTGCAGCGATGATTGCAGCGTATCATGGTTCACCGGTCATCAGGGTTGAAGATGCACCTGATGGTAATCCAGCTGTGGTTGCACAACGGATCCATAGCTGGCATCGCTGGGATGGTGATTTCTACCATGGTTCCCGATCCACCGGGCATCTCCCACAAGCATCAGAAGAGGTTGAACAGAACAAACTGAAGGTTTATCTCACCCTTATTAGGTACTTCCTTGGTCAGAACGTCTCAGTTCCGCCTTATGGTCTTGATGCAAAGAGGTACTGGACTGAGGATATGTATACGAAGTTCCACAACTATATCGTGGCCTTGAACCTTGACCAGGACGGACAAGAAGGCTATGTCATTGTAGCACCACGTGATGATATCTGCCTTGAGCTGCATTCCGCGCTCATGGGAAACAACTCCTACGCGGGTCAAATCCCTGGTATCACCCCTGCCTATAGCAGTGCTCTGGTGGTCAGAAACCTCCTTTACCCTGCGTTGATCTTCGCTAATCCGGGACGTGACACCACAACGACTCAGATGATGAACTTCCCTGATGGAGGATCCTGGAGGACAAACGACGGGACAACAACCGCATCATTCTCCAGCAGAGACGTGAAGAACTCGTTTAGTTCTCATCTCAGAAACTACGAAGGACATTGTCTGTGGGACGCGTATCTCCAAAGCATGAATGAAGGTGCCAGTGTCTTTTATTACTCAGGACATGGAACTGGAGGAAGTGGGATGTCAGCGCAATATTACCAGACTGAGCATTGTAATTATCCAGATCAGATCTGGTGGGATGCCTGGCGTGGGTACATGTTTGACAACTGGAAGACCTCTCGAGACAATGGAATGGTATGGTACAACGCTGAGCCGCCAACTCTCTATGATCTCATCCACTACAAATGGATTGACGAAATCCTCCCGAATCTCCAAAGCCAAGCCGTCTTCTATATGTCGTGTACGACATGGGATGGAGACGGTCCGATGATCTATCTTGACCATGGTGCAGTCATTGGATACGGAAACGCAGCTACTGGACTATGCCCAGAAGCCGACCTGCAGGATGATATGTTCTTCAGGGACGCTATGATTAATGGTGAAGCAGTTGGTCCTGCGTTCTCAAAACAGGTCTGGCTCCATTACAGAGATTTCACCACAAGCGACCCGACATCGATGTATGGATCATCATCCATGCAAGTGACAACCATCCAGTCCATCTACGGTGACCCAAACCTTATCCTCTACAGTCCTGAATGGGTCGCACCAACACCAATAGATGCATAAACCGCATCTCCCCTCTTTTTTTTTTTAGTGCTTCAGGTTTTATTAAAAACATTCTTCTGCTATAATAGTATAATATATGTTGATAAAAGAGGGGAAAGAAAAAAGGAGTGCTACGGACGTTGTTTCTTAAATTTGTATCCGTAGTAAATGGCACCAGTATGTCCATCTTGTTGGATCTTCCGAAACGTACTTTCAACTTTCATGCCGATTTTCACATCATCTATGGGGCAATCCACAATCTGAGCAGTCACCTGTGGGCCTTCCTTTAGTTTTATGATTGCGACAGGATAGGGTGTTTGTTCTTCGAAATCCTCGGGGGCAACATGGATGATTGTATATGTCACCACCTCTCCTTTTCCTGAGAGTTTTAGTTCCTTCATTTTACCGATGCTTTTTCGACGACAGTAGGGACAGGATTCTCTGGGTGGGAAGAAGACCCGTTCGCAGGACTCACATTTGTTTCCAATAAAGTTATATCGCTGTGGAATAGCTCTCCAGAACCGTGCGACACCTTCTTTCATTGTTAAATCCCCCCCTCCAAGATATGAATCACACACGTTGCTCCAGAGCCTCCGACATTATGAGCAAGACCGATGTGTGCGTCTTTTATTTGTCGTTTTCCTGCCTCACCTCGAAGTTGCAAGGCAAGCTCAACGATTTGAGCTACTCCTGTGGCTCCGACTGGATGACCTTTTGCTTTCAGACCACCACTGGTATTGACGGGTAAAGACCCGTCAAGTGTGGTGATTTTATTGTCAATTGCTTTTCCACCTTCTCCTTTTGTGACAAATCCAAGATCTTCAATTGCACAGACCTCTGCTATGGTAAAGCAATCATGGACCTCTGCAAAATCAATATCCTTTGGTGTGACGTTTGCTTGTTTATAAGCCATTTTTGAGGCGTACACCGTTGCATCAAGCGTGCAAATGTCACGTCGTCCATGCAAGGCGAGTGTATCTGATGCTTGTCCTGATCCGATTATCTTGACTGGTTTATCTGTAAATTGCTTGGCTTTCTCAGCTGCGCACAGGACAATGGATGCTGCGCCATCGCTTACTGGAGAGCAATCCATCAACCCTAAAGGATAGGCGACTGTGGTGGCCTTTAAGACAGATTCTAATGAAATAGGGGATTGGTATTGAGCGTAGGGGTTAAACGCGCCATTCGCATGGTTCTTTACCGCGACTTGAGCGAGTTGTTCCTTTGTCGTCCCATACTCATGCATATGGCGTGTGGCAATCATCGCGTAGATGGCTGGGAAGGTTGCTCCAAAGAAGGCTTCCCACTCCTGGTCCGATGCAGTAGCAAGAATTTCTGTTGCTGCAGAACCACCGACATCATTCATCTTTTCAATACCACCAACAACAACGACATCATTTATGCCAGAGGCAATGGAAAGATATCCTTCTCTGACTGCAAGACCCCCCGATGCACAGGCTCCTTCAACCCGGGTTGCGGGAATGTGAAGATGAGAGAATCCTGAAACCTCTGCGACAAGCGCGCCAACATGTTCCTGGTCGACGAAACGTCCGGAACTCATTGATCCAACATACATCGCATCGATATCTTTTCCCTCAATCTTTGCGTCAAGTATAGCCTTTGATCCAGCTTCTGCGATTAGCTGTCGAAACGACTGGTCCCATAATTCCCCAAATTTCGTTAATCCAACGCCGATTACTGCTACATCTCTCATGTTCTTCTCACTCCCAAAACAACAGATTGGTCATTTTTGTATATTGGCCGTAGTCAACATATTCTTTATCCGCGACAAGTTGTGCGACGCTTGGTGCATTCTGTCGGGCAAGTTTTGTCATGTTCTCTGTCACAGTCATATCAAAACCATCACTTCCCGCCCCAGATCCATAGCTTGTCATGAATATGCGGTCACCTGGTTTTGCGACATCTAGAACTGACGCAAGACCGACCATGGATGCTCCGGAATAGGTATTACCGATATAGGGGACCATTAGTCCTTGTTTTATTTGATCCATGGAAAATCCTAGTTTCTTTGCGGCATTTACTGGGAATTTCCCGTTTGGTTGATGAAAAATTGCGTAAGTGTAATCCTGAGGTTTTGTCCCTGCTTTTTGCATAAGTCTAGTCGCACAGTTAGTGATATGCTTGAAATACGCTGGTTCTCCGGTAAATCTTCCTCCATGAGAGGGGTATTTCATTTCAGCTCTTCTCCAGAAATCAGGAGTATCAGTCGTGAAGGATAAGGTATGATTTATTGTCACAATCACGTTTTGTTTTCCAATGATAAAGGCAGCACCTCCTGCGGAAGCAGAATACTCTAAAGCGTCTCCTGGTGCAGCTTGTGAGGTATCAGCACCAATAGCTACCCCATACTCGATCATCCCTGCTTTTACAAACCCAAAGCAGGTCTGTATGGCCGCGGTGCCTGCTTTACATGCAAACTCATAATCAGCCACCATGAGGTCTGGTGTTGCACCGATTGCTTCTCCTACAATAGTCCCTGTGGGTTTTACCGCATAGGGGTGTGACTCACTACCAACGTAAATAGCACCGATGTCTGCTGGATTCACTGTACATCTTTTTAGTGCTGCTCGTATCGCTTCAACACTAATTGTTGCAGTATCCTGATCTATTGAAGGGACTGATTTTTCGAAAATCCCAAGTCCTTTGCTGATAGCTGCTCCGTCTTTCCCCCAGACCGCTGCAATGACTTCTGCTTTTATTCGGTAACGAGGAATATGGCTTCCATAACTGACGATGCCTATTTGCTCCATAATGAACCTAACTAGGCCAAAACAAAAAAGACTACTTAAAAGTGCCGATTGACTTTCGGCAATTGACGTAATTTTTCTTCCTTTTTTTTAAAGGGTGATTTTTTTACCGCCTTTCAAAGCTTCGACGGAGGCTTCTGCAACTTTCTCGAGTTTTTCGTTATCCATTAACTCTTTGCGGGCTTTGAGGTTTTGATTTCGTAAAATCTCTCTGTTTTCCTGGAATCGCTGCATTCGCTCTTTTTTTACTGAGACGATTTTCGATCGCATCTCTAAGGCTTTTTCATGGTTGATCTGTGCTTCTTCTCGGATTTCTATGTATTTTTTATGTTTTTTATTAGCTTCACCTATGAGAGTTGCGATTTCGTTTACCAATTTTTTATATTCTTCGTGTTTCTGCTGACTTTCCTCGTAGTATTTTTGGACTTTTTCATGTTCTGCGTCAGCTTTTTTGAAAAGCTCGGTAATCGCTTTATCTGTATCAGAAAGGTCGACTTCGATGAGTTGCTGTTTTTCCATTTGTTTTTTTACTTCGTTGTATTCTTTTCGTTTTTGTTTTATCTTCTCAATTAATTTGTTCTCTTTTCTGGTATCTAATATCGTTGTCTCTTGTTCGTATTCCATCATTTGGATATCTGCTTTGATTTCTTCTACACGGAGCGGCAGGTTTTTTACGACGTCTCCTCTTTTTTTACGTTTCGCATCGATGAGCTCTTTTGCTTGCTGTTGATATTGGTTTCTTTTCTCTTTGTGCTCCTTCATTTTCGTGACAAGTTTTTCCCGCTCTTTTTTGATTTTATCC
>CAZLDE010000044.1:0-3186 GCA_964558215.1 uncultured Thermoplasmatales archaeon | reverse complement strand
TCCATGTCATTTTTGAGTTCTTTTCGTTTTTCATTGAGCATGTCTCGTTCGTCACGGAACTGTTTTGCCACTTGGTTGAGCTCGTTGCGTTTCTCGATAAGACTCTGGTACTTCTTTTCCGCGTTTTTTAGTTGTTCGAGGTCTTCCTTCTTTGTAGTTTCTTTATCACTCACAAGAGACACCCTTTTTCCAATACCGTATTATTCTCCCGTTATAAGGTTTACTACTACTCTTTGACTCGTATACGAACCTTATTTTTACCTTTTTCTGCTATCCAGGGTATCTGGATATCAGCGATATTTGCAACAGGGAGAGTAAGTTCTACCTTGTTTTTTTGTTTTCCATTTAGATAGAAAAAGACTGTGACGTTCCGTGCTGAGATTGTTCCATTATTTGAGAGGCTAAATGACGTGGTGACCTTCTCTCCTGGACTGAATTCTTTTGGCCAGTGTGAGACGTTCTGGATTTGAAGGAGTGTTTTTCCCTCCTTAATCATGGCAAGAAGGGTGACGGATGTTTTATTTTTCTTTCCTGTTTTTTTCACATGGATCTTTATCTTGCTCCAATCCTGGGCTTTGGTTTTTTCGGTTGGAGTGACGATGATTTGAACTGGTTTTGTTGAACGACCCTCGATAGTCAACGCGGTGGGCTCAATGGAACAAATCCATTTTGATGAGTTGGTTGTTGGCTGTGCGTCAAGCTCATAGGATTGTGTTTTTTTACCTGGATTTTTGAGTAATACTTCAAATACCGCATTCTGGGTTGGTTCTATTTCTTTGATGCGGTCTGTGCAGATGATTTGAACGGGTTTAATGGTCAACACCAAAGCGAGTATGATAAGGATGAATAAAATGATTATCATCAGAAGACTTACCAGGACAATAGCCCCATACTGACCAAATATCTCGTTTAAACCGAGGTTTTTCGCTAGGTTATCAAACATCTCGTAGAAGCTTTCCAGCAGACTACCTGCCATAACGTGAACTGTGACGTTAATAGTGGCTGTGGCGCTGGAGTCACTTTCAGAGGTAACCGTGATAGTGATTACATCAGAGTCAAGGGTCGTGTTCTTAGGCACCCGAATGACGACTCTTGCCTGGTTTGTTCCGGAGCTTTCTCCTATACCGAGGTTTCTAATGTTCTCTAGAGGGATAAGTGGCCATTTGTTCTTCGAAGATGCGGTGATCTTATAACTGTCAACATCATCGATTGCTCCCGTGTTGTTGTTTCTGATGACGAAATAGAAGGTCCGGTTTTCACCCTTACTTATATTGATATTGGCTGAGTATGCAAGTATTTGGACATCATACTCGATAGCATCTGTACTTACTTCCGCAGCACTTCCTTGGCGGGCGATGCCTGTGTTTCCACTTGCCTCGATGACAAAGGAGAGAGCATTGCCATAGGCTTCCTTGTGGATTGTAGTGGATTTCACTATGACCTTGAGGGTGGTCTTACTGTTTGGTAATATCGTTGTTGTGTCAGGTACGGTGATCTCCCAATCCCCGATTTTTTCTCGCTCAATGACATCGATATGGAGGATGTCTGCAAGTTTGCTGGTGACGTTTAAGGTATATTCAACGCTTTCACCCGGTATTATTTTACCGTCTTGTGGTTCGCTGGTCAAATCAGTGATTTGAATATTTTGGGTTTCTTCAACCTTCATTCGGAGTGCGGAGGGGAAGTGAGCAGAATCATAGTATAGGTTTACTGATCTGAAGCCTAGTTTTGTTCCGTTTTGAAGGGAGACTCCTATGCTAATGCTATGGCCATAGGTGATCTCTCTGTCGGACCCAGTGAATGCGAAGGTTATCGGGGTCATTGGTTTTTTCAAAAGACCAAAGATGCGCATTCGATCAAGAGTTTTTTCTGATGTGCTGATGGTGGTGTTATCATCATAGAGTGCTACGGTTATGGTGATTTTTCTCCTTAGAAGCGCAAATATTCTGAACAAATCACGATGGTTCAAGTACAGATCGACAAATGTGCTTTCTACGTTGAGGATTTTGTTTCTCTCAAAAGCGGGGGCGGTCCAGATCAAGGGTGTTAGTTTTATTTGTTGTCGTGATTGATTGGCTGTGATGGGTGGTTTTTGATCCATTGTTTGATCGGCATGCAGATAGTAAATGCGGATATCATCTTCAGATATTTTTCCTGGGACCGTGACAGATGAAGGGTGTTTTGCTGAGTCATAGACAAACGATGTCGATTGCATGGCATTGATTATTGCTGCAAAATCCTCAGAGGTGATGTTGATAAGTCCTTCTTTTAAGACTAAGAGCATATCCTTTATCATCGTTCCAATGTCTTGCAGTTTTGTCAATCTACTTCTGTTTTCAAAAAAACTTGCGAATTTGTCAACTCTGGAAAGAATCTTATCGATGTCCAGTCGTTTTGCCACGATATTTGATATAGTCTTGTTTGTTGGTACGATTTCAACACTAAAGAGTATGTTGTCTCCTGGTTTTAGGGTGAAGCTTACTTCCGGTAGTATTACTTGTTGTTTATAGACATCGCTGCCCCGTGGTTGGTTGAGTTCAACAGTGGTGTTTGTTATAAGCTTAGGGAGTGGTAGCATCGATTCAAGGTTTATTGTATAGAGTTCTACTTTGACCTTGTCTCTGAATTTTTGATTTTTCACATCTGCGCTGAAGTAGAGGTTATAGATAATATCTCCATTGATGGTTACCGAGTCGTTTCCCTCATAACTGTATCCCTCGACGATACGGAATGGATGGGGGAAGAACAGGTCAAGCCCTGGGAAAAGTTCGCTAAAATTGAACTCTGGTGAATCCTGTAGGAAATAGAGAAGCCATGTGGAGCCAAACCAGGCAAACCATTCTTCGGCATTAAGATTGTACCGGGGGAGGAGTTTTGTTGTGTTTTTTATAAAAAGATTTGGGGGGTACTGGGAATCGTTTTGTTTTGTTGGTGCGTTTGGTGAGAGGAATAAAAATCCAAAATCAGAGAAGTTTTCTTCTTCAAGGTAGTTAAGAGCGTCGACAAAATAAAGGGTCGTCTGACTAGATGAAGATTGTGCGATAACCGGCGGGGTGAGAAGGCTAGATGTAAAGGAACCTGCGGTAAGGATAAATATCAGTACCATTGTTTGGAGCGCTTTGTGCGCTTTCATATCTTCTCAACCTCGATAGTGCATTCGGTTACCAGCGCAGCAAACGCGCCCAG
>CAZLDE010000043.1:0-10143 GCA_964558215.1 uncultured Thermoplasmatales archaeon | reverse complement strand
AGCATAGACGATACCGATCGCAATCATCGCCTTGTCAAGACCCTGTCCGATCACCGCCACAATGACAATCGCCAGTAAGAGAGAGGGAAACGCAAACAAGATGTCGGTAATCCTCATCAGCACACTGTCAACCCATCCGCCGTAATAACCCGCGATCACCCCGATTAAGATACCAAGAGCGGTGGCGATACCAACAGCGATAAAACCAACTGTCAAGCTAATCCGGGAGCCATGGATGATCCTGCTGAGGATGTCTCTACCCATAATGTCGGTCCCAAGCAGGTATCCCGGGATGCTCTCATTACTCCAAAACCCTGGTTTGAGGCTTTTATCAAGCTCAGGGGGTGAGGGAGTCGGATTGTGAGGGGCGATGAAAGGTGCAAAGACCGCAAGAACCACCAGGAAGAGGATGAGGATCAAGCCGAAAACCGCTGATTTATTGTAGCGGAATCGCCTTATCAGCTCATGGGTTTTCGTCTCTCTTTTTCTAGGCATTCTTCACCTAATCATAATGGATTCTGGGGTCGATGTAGGTATAGAGAATATCGGTGATGAGGTTGACAATCACAAACACCAACGCAAACACAAGGATACAGCCGATTACCAAGGGATAATCCCGTGCATAGACCGCATCAACCACCAGCCGACCGACACCAGGCCAGGAGAACACGGTTTCCGTTAAAATCGCCCCGGAAAGCAAGAGACCAAAGTTCAGACCGATGACGGTCACGACCGGGACCATTGCATTCCGGACCGCATGTTTATAGATGACGTTCCGCTCGGATAAACCCTTTGCCCGTTGTGTTCGGATGAAATCCTGGCGAAGCACCTCAAGCATGCTGGACCGGGTCGTCCGTGCGATGATCGCCATCGGGATAGTACCCAACGCAATCGACGGCAGTATCAGATGACGCAGGACGCTGATAAACGCGGCACCGTTTCCCGTGATGATGCTATCAACAACCATAAAACCCGTGATGCGGGTGAACGGAAGCAACAGATCAATCCGTCCCCCGATGGGAAGCCATCCAAGAAAGACACCAAAGATCATCATCAGCATGATCCCTAGCCAAAACACCGGCATCGAAATACCAAACAAAGCGACCCCCATCATGGAATAATCAGCAATCGAGTATTGTTTCGTTGCAGAGATGACACCGGCAAGTACACCTATGACGGTGGCAAAAAGCATTGCACCGATCGCAAGCTCAATGGTGTTAGGGAACCGGGCTGCTATCTCTGTGGTTACATATTCACGAGTAAGAATCGAACGACCCAGGTCTCCTTGTATCACATCCCCAAGCCAGATGAAATATTGAACATACAATGGTTGGTCCAGACCATATTTCACGCGGATCTCATCGATTTCCTGTTGCGTGGCATGCTGCCCCAGCATGGTTCTCACAGGATCCCCGGGGGCGAGATGGATCAACGCAAACGCGATAAGGGTGACCCCCAAGACAACTGGTATAATCTGCAACAGTCTTTTTATGATGTACCATCTCATCTCTAATCAACCGGTTGTCTGGGACTCACGTTCTTTTTTTATCCCCTTTGCATCAGGAATCGGGAACGAGGAGTGAAGCTACCTAGGTGGTGATGTCGACGGGATAGAAGAAATACCGTGCTGTCGGGTTCAGGACGAATCCTTGGACCTTCTTCATGAAGACCAGGTTCTGGTTCGCATGAGCTAGATACACAAACGGGGCATCCTCATGGATGATCTCTTGAGCTTCTTCATAGAGTCGTGCTCTCTCATCGATATCATAATTCTGAAGAGCCGCTGATAAGAGATCCTGTACTTCGGTGTTATTGTAGAACGCTACGTTACCTGCTGTCCCAAGGGTGCATTGGTTCGCTCCATATAAGACGTTCATGAAGTTATCCGGGTCACCGTTATCCCCTGTCCATCCGAGCAAGCACATGGGGTGCTCACCTGCTTGGGTCCGTTCAAGGTACGTTGACCAGTCGATCTGGAAAATCTCGACATTGATGTTCACTGCTGCAAGATAACCTTGGATCGCCTCCCCGATCTTCGTCGGGTCGAACATATACGGTCGACTCACCGGCATCACCCAGAAGGTGGTGTTAAACCCATTGGGATAGCCTGCGTTTGTCAACAGCTCACGGGCCATGTCAGGATCATAGGGGTAATCAACGATATCATCATTGTAGCCAAGCATGAACGGTGGCATCCCGTTCTTTGCAACGATCGCGGTGCCTTTATAGAGATTCGTGACAATGGAATTCTTATCGATTGCGTAGTTGATTGCTTGTCTGACGGTTTTATTTGTGAACGGTTCGAAATACCCTGGTGTTTTCACCCATGGTTCGTCAGAGTCACGCATTCCATTCCTATTCGTATCCTCATATCCATATCCACAGTTCAATGCCAGATACCCGACATTCATCCCTGGAGCAGTCAGCAGTTGCAAATTGGTATTAGACTGAATCGTATTCAGACTTGCGGGGTCCGGGAACTCCATACCATGGATTTCCCCTGCCTGGATTGCAAGCAGCCGTGCTGAGGGATCAGTGATGACGCGATAGATGACTTTGTCTAATTTTGGTGCTCCACGCCAGTAATCCTCAAATGCTTCCACGGTGATATGGTCATCTTTTACCCATTCAACGAATTTGAAAGGACCGGTCCCAACAGGGTTTTTAAATGCATCTTCTTTCCAATTCTCTGCGTTAGCAGGGCTGACAATCGCAACCGTGAACATCGCCAGACTTGTCATAATCGCAGCATTCGGTCTGCTTAAGACAATCCTGACCTTGTAATCATCGATTTTCTCAACTTTTTCTATGTCGCTGAACATGTACCCCCAATACGCCCATTCCCCGTACTGATGGTACGGATGGCTCGTGTTGTACTGCCGTTCAAATGAGAACACAACAGCATCAGCATTAAAATCAGTGCCATCATGGAACTTCACGCCTTGTCTCAGATTGAAGGTCATGTTCTTCCCATCTGGTGATATATCCCATGATGTCGCTAGACAAGGTTGTATCTCCGCAGACCCTTCTTTGTATTCCACTAATCCTTCGAAGATACTATCAGTCCTTGCAGTGGACTCTCCGTCTGTCACATCCGCTGGATCAAGCTTATCAGCATCCCCTGCACACGCAAAGATTAATACCTTTTGTGTCTCTGGTGGCGTGGTTTCCATACATCCGCTGAAAGAAACCGCGAGTAATATTCCACAGAACATGATTGCTATGACACCAGCCTTTATGTTTTTAGAGATAGTTCTCCCCATGATTTTCAACCCTTGTTTTTTCCCTTCACTCACTGAAGGTGTAGATTTGTATTACATATATCATTTAACTACTTTTTGATTTAAATAGGCTATATAAAGCAATTTTCTTGGCACAGGCACATCAAAATAACATATCTTTCAGTTTTTCTCTGGTGTAACCAAAGGGGATAAGGATGCTTTCTGCGCATTTCGCAAGCTGACGAAGGTAATACCCCACATCGATATCTTCAGCTCCCTGCATCGTTTCGGCAAGACAGACACGTCGTTTGTAATCCCGGGATGCTTCATCGCTGACAAAATAACGGACCGATTGACCGGGCTGAATGTGAACACCACGGTCCTGGAGCTGCAACAACGCTGATTTGGGCAACGTATGGACCATATACGAGGTAATATCCCGGGAGACCGTTGTCGTCCACAGCAGTTCACTGCGGGGAACAACACCGTTGCGGAGTGCTGCTGCACATTGTCTGAGCGTCTCAACAGCCTCCGGGATCAACACACAAAACTCCTCTCCAGTACGTGCCTTCTTAAAAACGGCAAGCATACCCTGCTGAGCGTTTTTCAAGAACACCGGGGTGTTGTGCTGCCGGAGTTCCACCCCTCGTACCTTCATCGTGCCGTTCTCAAAGACCCCATAGTACCTGGTTAAGGCACCAACCCCGGTTGCTTTACTGGGGAGAAACACGATCCACTTGTAACGTCCTTCCACGTCCATGCGGATCCCGGTGCGATGACCAATCATCCGTGCGAGACGAAACGGCCGGACACACCCCGAAGCACCCTTGACCCATAACGAGTCGATGATGCCATGGAGCACCTCATAGCCAGCCTGCTGGGCGACTTCTGACGCCGTCAGCAGGATATCACGGCTGAACGCGGTGATGCTCTCATGACATTCGATGCGGCCGTACCGGGCGTTCCGATACCCGGTGTACCCGAAACAGACCACAAGAACCCATTTCCAGGCTTTCTGCAGATCCTTGTAAACCGCCGCGTCATAGGTGTTGTTTTTCGCCCGTGCCTTGAAACAGAACCGACGTTGCAAAATCGGCTCAAGAACCTCCGGGAGCAAGCCTTTTTGTTTTGTGCAGATATGATACCCCAGCTGAGGCACTCGCTTGGGCGAGTCCGGACAGCAGGCGCACAGCATTGTCTCCGGGCTGATATTATGCACCACCATGATAGTAGGGTATAACGAGGCGTAGTCCAACTCAACGACATTCTCATGCAGACCAACGACCGGCTCAAGAATCAGTCCTCCTCGGTCTGCGATGAGCAGCTCCTCAGCAGTCTTCCAGTTCTCCGGCATGTTCTTCTTCCAGGGGACCAGGTAGCCTTTTGCCATCGCGGCGTTCATCTCGATCTGGCTAATCGCAGTCCCAGGGCCGAGCCGGGAAAGCATCTGCAGGGGGATGTTTGCGCACCGGGCGACATCAAGGATCCCCCGAAGCCCGCTTTCGCCGTAGAAGAACGACTGCGCGGTATCCAGATGGATCCGGCCCTGCAGGGTGTAGAACGCGGGTCGGTACACGATCCTGCCGTAACTAAAATACGATTTTGCTTTTTTTATAGGCCTAAGATTGTTTTTTTTCCTTCTTTTCTCCCTGCCAAGGTTCATCAGATGCTGTATGCCGCAGAGCTTTGCACGATGATATAAAAACGGAAACAACAGACTGTCGCCGTTAACGGTCGCAATCACATCTGGATTGATCTGTTGAATTCGTTTCAGTACGGACAGAATCGTATCTAGTTCATTATCTTCTTGGATGACTTCGTCATCGATCGTTATCCCAGGGATTGGTTGTTGGAATGAAGGAACTCCTTTTTTTTTCGCTACTACATCAAGATGCAGAATCTTAAATGAAGGAACAGTGTAGTCAAGTGCCCAGGGGGTGTCATCAAGGATGAATCGTTTTCCGTCCCAGGCCACCTGCGCATGGCAGAACACGCCGCGTTCCTGCAGATACCGACTGGGAAGACGAAGATCGACATTGAACAACTGATACTTCTGGAACCCGCCCCATGAGTCGACCAGGTTCGCCAGTGCATGCAGGTCATGGAGGGTTTTGGGAGTCACCTCCAGGACGATGGTGTGTTTCGAGGAGCCAAGTGTGAGTTTTGCAGCGGTCAGCTGCAGTCGTTTCACCTGAGGTAGTGGCTCGAGGGTCTTGGCGAGCCGGGAGATATCCTGAGCAGGGCTATGGACGTAGAAGCACGGCTCATATGGTTCTTCCACCCTGGTTGCTTTTCCTTCATCTAACAGCCAGGTGACCATGGTGCTGGTCTCAGGGTCCGGGTAGACGTCAAGGATGGTCCCGTTCAACATACTCTCGTAATTTACACAATGTCTTCTCATGTTCCACAAGGATCGACATCACGATTGGTTCGAACGGGTTAGGGTTGCTGATGTTGCTGCCTGCGGCAGCGTGTTTGCGTGCATGATTGATAAGCTCGTCAAATGCATCCTGGTCGATGGTGCGCAGCGCACGTTTGAAGTCGTTCCATTCCCAGCCGAAGGACTCAACGACCATGCGGAAGGTAGGAACAGTCCGGCCCATCAGCTCACCATCCCGAACGCCTCAAGACAGAGCTGTCCTGCTGGACCATGAACGATCGTCGTACTCTTCTGCCCTTTGACCAGTTCGACAGAGACACGTCCTTCGAGCTGTTTCATTGTTACGACCTCGGTGGCGGTTTCATAGAGTCGCTTCCCCAGGCCTCTTGATGGGGAGAGAGATGTGCGGTCTAAATTGGTACAGATGGTGATGAGATTATAGTGAACAGTCAGCCGCTGGAGGGTCTGAAGATCAGAAACAAGCAGTGCCTGCGACTCCTGAGCAGAGATATCGGGGTCCTGATACAGGGCCGGGAGCATCCCGATAAGCAGAGTCCGGGGGCTGCGTTTCTGGATCATCGGTTCGAGCAGCTCCTGCAGGATGGTGGAGAGCTGGTAGACGGTGAATGCTCTGCTCATCACCACGTTCTGGAGCACCTCCCGCTGATCCAGTTCCAGCATCCGTGCGTACCTGGCGATTTTGTAAGGGTCTGCGCACATGCCTGCGTCGATGTAGATGGTTTCACTGTGAAACGTCCGGTAGGTGTTGACGCAGAGCTGGTGTGGCAGGTCTGCGATAAGACTGCTGTTGCCGTCAACAAAGGTCAGTTCCCCTGCTTTGAACCCACCGCAGAGACGGTCCAGCGCTGCTATCCCTGAAGAGACGATGATGTCAGGTCGTATGACCTGCACCGTGGACGTGACCCTATGAACGAGGTTGCTTTCCTGTGCTACGTGCTTGTTTTTCATGACAGATGCCTCCCCCTGAAAGAGGTATAGGAAAGAAACCATAGGCCGCCCTGTCTTAAAAAGATGAAACAGGGGTGGGTGAAAGTATTCGAAGAGGCTCTTCTTATGGGTCACCTTAGGAGGTGATGCATGCGTATCGCATTTTCCATCATGGCATGGTTATTGTTGAAAAAGACATAGACTGTTTTTGGATGGGTGGCTTGAATCCGTGCGTGTATCTCTTGGAGCTCCTGGTCTGCATAATCATGGGAGTACCACCCGGTCCTGCCATGGACTCGTTCGTAGACAACCGTCCTGCTCATGATGGTCCGGGGAAGCTCTGGTGCATCGATGCTGACCAGCAGGACACCCTGTTTTCTGCCCCATTCACGGATCTCGTCTGTGAAGAGGCCGGGGTGACGGAATTCGACAGCCAGCTTCTCGGTGCCTGTTGCTTCGATGAATCGCTCCAGTGTGGCAAGGTCGGTGAAGGTGGGAGGAAGTTGGAGCAGATAGTAATGGATCTGGTCTTCCAGCGGAGCGAAGAGTGTTTTGAACCGTTGGAAGCTCTCAACAGCGGTAGCGTTGAGTTTTTTGAAATGGGTAATCGACCGATGCACTTTTACCACCCAGGCGAGGTTTTTTCCTTTGACCGCCCAGGATTTCACCATGTTCGGATAAGGGAACCGGTAGAAGCTCATGTTGAGTTCTATCGCGTTTAGGCCTGATTCCGTGACGTACCAGTCAAGAGAGTTTCCCTGGTTCCAGTCGTAGGACCAGCCAGAGGTACCGACATAGGTTCTGGTCATTGGGTCTGGCAATGCCGTCGTCTTCTTATCCTTTTTTCTGAGGTTTTGAATACTTTCATTTATCTCCTGTTCAATTATAAAAATAAACAGGGGGATACATCCTGTTATGAAGACATTCGGGGGGCGTGTAAAGGACGCCTGGAAGAACATCTATCCCTTGCATGAGGGTGAAGAGAAAAAGAAGAAAAACAGGTAGCTGCATAACCTGTGGGAGGAGCAGACGATGTGCTATCGATATTCCGTCCCTGGCCCTGACTTGCTGGTGAAGCGGTTCTCTGCGGTATTTCTTGAGAATGTACCGTTTAAACAGCAGTATCATGCCTCGAGTTTTGATCTGCCGAAACTGCCGGTGATCACCAACGATCAGCCACAGCAGATCCAGTTGTTCACCTGGGGGTTGATTCCGTTTTGGGTGAAGGATCAGAAGACCGCTGAGGAGGTGCGTCTGAAGACGATGAATGCCCGCGCGGAGAGCATCTTTCAGAAACCCTCGTTTCGTCAGGCCGCCCTGCAGAAACACTGCCTTGTCCTGGCCGATGGTTTTTTCGAATGGCAGGAGTACCAGGGGAAGAACTACCCGTATTACATCCGGTTGAAGACCCATGAGCCGTTCGCGATGGCAGGACTCTGGGAGCGCTGGACACACCCGCTGACGTCTGAGGCACTTGAGACATATACGGTGATTACGACGACTGCAAACCCGCTCATGGAGAGGATCCATAATAAGAAGAAACGCATGCCCGTGATCCTGCCGAGGGACCGGGAGCGTGAATGGATTTCAGCTTCGTTGACAAAAAAAGACCGTGAGGCATTGTTGGTTCCTTTTGATGAGCGGTTGATGGAGGCGTTTACCATCTCCCGGTTGATTACGTCGCGGCAGAGAAACCCTAATGTGCCTGAGGTTACCGCTCCTTTTGTGTACCCGGAGTTGCAGGAAACGTCCGGACAGAGCAGCCTGTTCTGAAGGAAGGGTGCGGTACTGGTATTTTTTTCTAGGCGAGAGGTGTTACCTGAAAATTATATAAGCATCATGTTTATTGTGGATTGGTCGGAACACTATCGTAAATCGTTGATAATGGAAGAAAAAGGAAGTAGAAATCATGGGCTTCATTGACCGATTGGAGAAGAATATCGCAAAGCTGGAGAAGAGAATCGAAAAAGAAGAGATGAAAATCGCGCAATTGGAAGCAAAATGTGAAAGTAAGAAGATTACGAAAGCAGAGTTTTGCTTAAAGAAACGGCAACATGATGAGCGCATCCATGCGTATAGTGCTCGTATCCGGGTGCTGAAGGGTGGGATCGTCCGGGAGAAGGAGCATATCGAGGAAAAAGCCGAGGAAAAAGAGAAGAAAAAGGAAGAAAAGGAAAAGAAAAAGGAAAAGAAAGAAAAACCCGGCAAAGAAGAATCATCTGAGGAACCCGCGGAAGAAGCAGAAGCCGAGGAACCGAAGTAAGTTCCTTGTTGTTTTTTTCTTTTTTTTAGTCGTGTCCTTTTTACGGATTTTTTCATCGTTTTTTTATATTATTATTCATTCTGTAGTCGTTCCTTCGTAATTATTCAGAAAACAAGCTTTATATAGCGAATCAGATATTTTTAATTGTAAAGGGAGTAATGGAAAATGACTGGCACGGCTGTTATGAGGGTGTGTTGGAGTGGGTTGATTGCGTTTCTTGTGTGTTCCACCGCAATTGCTGGGGGCTTTTTTGAAAGCGGTGAACGAAGTTCTGAGGTGAAGGATGATCAGATCCTGTGGTGGTATCAGCTGGATGCGCCCTCGTTTGGGTCTTCTGCAGTCGGTGACATCGATGAGGATGGGTTCCTGGAGATCGTCTTTGGGACGTATTTCAATGATGAACATATTTATGCGTTGAACGCTGAGGATGGTTCGCTTCTCTGGAGCTATGACACCGGGGGTTGTAATGATGCCTCACCAGTGATTGCGGATGTTGATTTGGATGGTCATCTTGAGGTGATCGTCCCTGCCTCGTCTCCCTCCCTGGTCTATTGCTTCAATGGCATGACCGGAGCGGTGGAATGGTCCCGGTCCACAGGGGCGTCGAACTGTATCGACTCACCTCCTGGAGTTGCTGATGTCGATAATGATGGAAAACCAGAGGTGCTGCTGGGGACGTTCTATGGGAACGTGTTCTGCCTGAACGGTGAGGATGGGAGTATCCACTGGCAGAAGAACCTGGGGTCGAACAGCTACATTCAGTCTGATCCAGCGATTCTTGATGTCAATGCGGATGGGCAGCTGGATGTGGTCGTCGCTCAGTGGGCAGGTGACTGCCGGGTGTACGCGTTATGGGGCACTAACGGCTCTGTCCTGTGGTACTCGGATCTGCCCTCTGATTATATGTACCATGGGTGTTCGTTTGCTGACCTTGATGAGGATGGCAGACCAGAGCTGATCATCGGCTGTTATGATAATCATGTGTATGTGTTCAACGCGGAGGATGGTAGTCTTGCCTGGCAGTACATCGCTCCATATTATATCGGTGCGCCGACCTCGGTTGGTGATCTGAACGATGATGGGCATCTGGAGGTTGTGTTTGTGTCCTATAACATGCTTGGGGTGCTCTCTCATACTGGTTCGTTGTTGTGGTCTGCGACGACCGGGGGGAACATGTTCCGGGGGGCTGCGTTGTCTGATGTCGATGGTGACGGGGTTCTTGATGTGGTCTTTGGCTCTGAGGATGGTATTCTTCGTGCGTTGAAAGGCACTACCGGGCAGGTGATCTGGACATGTGACTTAGAAGCCCATTATGGGATGGTCTATGAGAT
>CAZLDE010000042.1:0-10199 GCA_964558215.1 uncultured Thermoplasmatales archaeon | reverse complement strand
GAAGGAGCTATCCAAATAATCGATGGGAAAGCCCGTCTTATCAGCGACATCTTTTGCGATGGATTAGGCGCTTGCATTGGACATTGCCCGCAGGACGCAATTACCACCGAAGAACGGACCGCTGAACCGTATAGTGAAAAAAAAGTTATGGAAAATATCATCAAAGCCGGAGAAAACACGATCCTTGCCCACCTCCACCATCTCAAAGATCATGGAGAAAGGACCTACCTCAAAGAAGCACTTGAAATATTAAAACAAAAAAACATCACCGTCCCTTTTCTAGAGAAACAATCTGTGCCTCAAAAGATCTGCACATGTCCTGGTGCAGAAGCGATGGATTTTTCCGCTGAGAAAAAACAACAAACAACAGAGCAAGGTATCAGACAATCACATCTCGGTCAATGGCCAGTTCAACTCCATCTCCTTGCTCCAAATGCCTCCTTTTTACACGACAGCGATGTTGTACTTGTCGCTGATTGTGTTGCTTACTCATATGGGGATTTCCATAAGGATTATCTTAAAAGAAAAGCTCTTGCAATCGCCTGTCCAAAACTTGATTCCAACCTTGATGCGTACCTTCAAAAACTCACTGCATTCATCGATGACGCTCAGATAGCTTCTCTGACGGTGATGACCATGGAAGTACCCTGTTGCAGAGGACTGCTTTCTCTAGCCCTACAAGCAGCATCCCTGTCGTCACGAAGGATTCCAATCAAATCAATCATCGTCGGTATCAAAGGCACTATCATCAGAGAGGAGACCATCCAATAACAATAATTCAAAGCATCATCGACTGACGAAGTTTCTTGATCCGGTCACGCAACGCGATTGCTTTTTCAAAATCAAGCTCGTCAGCTGCTTTTCTCATTTCAAGCTCAAGATCCACGATGATAGCGGGAATCTCCTTACGTGGGATATGTTTCGTATCCTCGATTTCCACGACCTTTTCTTTGATTGGTTTGATGATGGTCGTAGGGGTTATACCATGTTGTGCATTATACTGGAGTTGTACCGTTCGTCGGCGATTTGTTTCTGCAAGGGCTCTACGAATCGAATCGGTGAGGACGTCAGCGTACAGCACGACCTTTGAGTTCACATTCCGTGCAGCCCGACCGATGATCTGAATCAAGCTTCGCTCATCACGTAAGAACCCCTCCTTATCCGCATCCAAGATCCCGATGAACCCAACCTCCGGGATGTCGATGCCTTCCCTAAGAAGGTTAATTCCAACCAAAACATCGAACTTCCCAAGACGAAGCTCACGGATGATCTCTGAACGTTCAAGGGTGTCGATCTCGGAGTGCAAATACCGGGTTTTTATCCCTTGCTCTGCAAGGTACTCGGAGAGCTCTTCTGCTAGTTTTTTCGTCAACGTATTGACAAGCACCCGGTCACCGCGTTTCACGGTCGTTCGAATCTCTTTCATCAAATCCTGCACTTGACCGTCGATCTTGCGTACCTCCACCAGGGGGTCAACCAGACCCGTGGGTCGGATGATCTGTTCGACGACCTGCTGGGAACGAGCTAACTCATAGGCTCCGGGTGTCGCAGAGACAAACACCACCGTATGCATATACTGCTCAAATTCCTCAAAAGTCAACGGACGGTTATCCATAGCGCTAGGAAGACGAAACCCATACTCAATCAAGGTCTGCTTACGGGAGAACTCACCATGATGCATCCCGTGGATCTGAGGAATCGTCCGATGACTCTCATCGATGAACATTAAAAAATCAGAGGGGAAATAATCAAGCAGACAGTACGGTTTCTCCCCAGGTTTTCGTCCGTCAAGATGCCGTGAGTAGTTCTCGATTCCTTTACAGAACCCGGTCTCTTGTATCATCTCAAGGTCATATAATGTCCTCTGCTTCAAACGATGTGCCTCAAATGCTGAAAGCTGAGGGAGTCGTTCTTCCAGTTCCTGTTTAATGGACTTAATAGCCTGTTTCTGACTACTCTCCGGGATAACAAAATGTTTCGCTGGATAGATAAAGAGATATTTCAACACCTCGACGGTTTCACCGGTTGTCTTATTCAGCTCCCGAATAGAGTCAATGGTATCCCCAATCAGCTCAATACGATAGATGTTCTGATAGTACCCCAAAACAAGATCGATGGTATCACCCTTGACTCGAAAACGACCAGGCATGAGTTCAGCATCGTTCCGTTCGTACTGGATGTCGATTAATCGATGCAGAAGCGCATTTCTTGAGAGACGCTGTCCTTTTCTGATTTCAAAACCAAGCCGCTGGTAATCAAGCGGGTTCCCAACATTATAGATACAGGAGACTGATGCGACGATAATGACATCTCTTCGAGATGAAAGCGATGCTGTCGCAGCAAGTCGCATCTGTTCAAGTTTCGGATTGACATCTGCATCTTTTTCGATGTACAAGTCCCGCTGGGGAAGATAGGATTCCGGCTGATAATAATCGTAATACGAGACGAAATATTCCACTCGGTTATCAGGAAAAAATTCTTTAAATTCACTATAGAGTTGAGCAGCAAGCGTTTTATTATGGGCAATAACAATCGTAGGGCGTTGCATTTGTTCAATGACATGGGCCATCGAGAGTGTTTTCCCAGACCCGGTCACTCCGAGGAGCGTCTGTGCAGAATAATTCTTCTGAACACCCTCTACTAACTGTTTGATAGCATCAGGTTGGGACCCTTTGGGGGTGAAATTTGTCTTTAATGTAAATTTCGTCATACTCTCAGTTCTTTTTTTCGTAACAAGCGGTTGTATGCGAGTGCAAAACGATGAGCCTCATCACGAATTTGTCTGATAAAAAGCAATGCTTTATCTTTTTTCTGCAAGCAAACCGGCTCTGAAGTACCCGGAAGATAGATTTCCTCGAACTGTTTTGCAATGGAGATAATCGGGATTTTTAAGCCAAGAGCTTGTAGTTCATGGACTGCGCTGTTCAACTGACCGATTCCACCATCGATGATGATAAGATGCGGTAACGATTCATGTTGGTTTTGTAACCTTGTATAGCGTCTTCTGACAACCTCGGCAATGGCAGCGACATCATCAATACCATCCACACCGCGTATGCGGAATCTACGATAGTTGGCTTTATCTGCTTTGCCATTGCGGAATTGCACCATGGAACCGACCATAGAGGTTCCTGAAAGATGCGAGATGTCAAAACATTCGATGACCGTTGGAAGCTCCGTGAGATGCAATTTCTGTTGCAGTTCTTCAACCTTTGTGACATCACCGAAAAACGCAGTTTCAATGTTTTTTTGTACCAGGTCCAGGAGCTGTTTTTTTGCTGCCTTCTGAGGAACGATGACACGGACCTTTTTCTTCCGTTTAAAGGAGAGGAACGCTGCTAAGGACTCCGATGGTTTGTGTGGGACGATGATTTCTGAAGGTATGTGGTTTTCCGAGTAATACTGGACAATAAATTCCTCGAAAAAATCAGGGGTATGACTGAAGACGAACTCGTTTTTTGTTGAAAGCGTCCCTTTATAGATGTTAAATACCATGAGATACACCGTTTCATCCTTGATACAGTAGTTGATGACATCCTCGTCATAGGTCCGTTGACGTTGCATGTTCTGATGATCCTGAAGGTGTTGTATCGCGGTTAGTTGATCCCGTAGTACTAATGCCTTCTCGAAATTGAATCGTTGAGATTGCAGTGTCATTTCCTGGGTGAGTTTTTTTATGAGTTCTTTTGATCGTCCTTGGAGGACGAAACGAACGTTTTGGATTTTCCTGTTGTATTCATCTTTTGAGATCGCCCCGATGCATGGTGCATCACAGAGCTTGAGATGAAAGCGTAGACAGGTTTTTTTCGGGAGCTTTTTACATGTCCGCAGCGAAAATGTCCTGGTGAGGAACTGAAGCACATGGTCTCTTTCGAGAGCCGAGACAAACGGACCGAAGTATTTGCCATCGTTTTGCTTCTGTCGTGCGATAAGAAGCCGTGGGAATTCCTCATCAGTCAGATGGATGAACGCATAGGTTTTTGCATCCTTAAGATTGATATTGTATTTCGGTTGATGTTTTTTGATAAGAGTATTTTCCAGAATCAGTGCTTCAACCTCGGTATTAGTCACGATAAAAGAAACGGAATCTACATGGCGGAGAAGACTGCGTGTCTTTGGATCTGTCTGGCGTTTCTGAAGATAGCTTCTCAGTCGTTTTTTTAGGTTTTTTGCTTTCCCAACATAAAGAATCTTCTGTGTGGCATCTCGGAAGAGATAACACCCAGGGGTTTCAGGAAACGCAATTACGTTAAACATAGTTTTTTCTCACGCAGCAATGGTCGGAGGATTTGACCTGTGTAACTTTTCCGTTGACCTGCAACCTCCTCAGGGGTTCCCACTGCGATGATTTCTCCACCAAGGTCACCACCCTCCGGGCCAAGATCAATGATATGATCGGCGCATTTGATGACCTCCATGTTATGTTCGATGACAACAATGGTATTTCCCATGGAAACCAGACTGTCGAGAACGTCTATGAGTTTTTTGACATCGTGAAAATGCAACCCGGTCGTCGGTTCATCAAGAAGATACAATGTCCGACCGGTGCTTTTCTTCGATAACTCACGCGTCAGTTTAATCCGTTGCGCCTCCCCACCTGAGAGGGTCGTAGAACTCTGACCAAGTTTGATGTAGTGTAATCCTACTTGGGAGAGTGTCTCGAGTTTCTTTCTGATATAGGGAATGTTTTCAAAAAGGACTGAAGCTTCTTCAACGCTCATTGCCAGGACTTCAGCGATAGATTTTCCCTTATAACGCACCTCCAATGTTTCATTGTTATAGCGTTTTCCTTTACATTCCTCACATTCGATGTAAATATCAGGCAGGAAATTCATCTCTATTTTGATGACTCCATCACCCTGACATGCTTCACAGCGTCCACCACGGACATTAAAAGAGAACCGTCCTGCATGGTACCCTCGCATTTTAGCTTCTGGTGTTTGGGCGAAGATGTTTCTTATTTCATCAAATACCTTGGTGTAGGTTGCTGGATTGCTGCGTGGTGTTTTCCCAATTGGGCTTTGATCGATGACGATGACCTTATCGATTGTAGCGTCACAGTCAATCCTCTCATGTTTTCCAGGGAGATCCTTGGATTCATGGAGTTTGCGCATCAAGCCTTTATAGAGAATCTCGTAAATCAAGGTTGATTTCCCGCTGCCTGAGACGCCTGTAATGACAGTAAAGACCCCTATGGGGATGTCGACATTAATGTTCTTCAAGTTGTTTTCTTTACAGCCTTTAATATGGATATACTTCTCTGAGTATCTTCGCTGTGGTGGGATATCAATGGTGAGTTTCCCTGAGAGGTATCGTCCAGTCAAAGAGCGAGGATGCTGCTCTATTTGCTGTGGTGTTCCCTGTGCGATGATTTTTCCCCCGTGGATCCCGGCACCGGGTCCCATGTCTATGATGTAATCAGCATGTCGGATAGTCTCCTCGTCGTGTTCAACGACAATAAGAGTATTGCCGAGATCTCTTAATCGCTGCAGGGTTTGTATGAGTTTCTTGTTGTCTCGCTGATGTAACCCAACGGATGGTTCATCAAGGATGTAAAGGACCCCCATGAGATTTGATCCGATTTGTGTTGCCAGTCGTATCCGCTGTGATTCACCCCCGGAAAGAGTCCCTGCGTTCCGGGAAAGAGTCAGATAGTTCAACCCAACGTTGTCAAGGAACCGTAATCGTGCGTTTATTTCCTTTAAGATGAGATGGGCGATTTCCTGTTGTTTTTTTGTTAATTTTAATGTTTCAAAGAAGTGGAGGGACTGCTTTATGGACATATCGGTAATGTCGATGATGGATTTTTGAGTGATTTTTATTGAGAGGATTTTTTGTTTTAATCGCCTGCCGTTACAAACCGGGCAAGGGGAGATGCGCATGAACCGTTCCATGTCTGCTCTGCGGTACTCTGATTCTGTTTGTTTATAGAGCCGTTCTGATTGCGGGATGAGTCCTTCCCAATAGCCATTATGAGAATAATGGACGTCACCATTTTTCATCACGAGGTTAAAATGGATCTGTTCAGAAGACCCATACATGATCGCTTGATACTGCTGCTCCGTGAGGTCTTTTATCGGGGTGAAAATATCAAATCCATAATGCTTTGCCACCGCTCCAAGATAATTGTTCCTCCAGCCGTCTCGTATCGTCTTATACAGGGCAATCGCCCCGTCAGCGATGCTGAGGTCCTTGTTTGGTATGATAAGGTCCGGGTCAAAATCCATTCTTATGCCAAGTCCATGGCATGCTTCACAGGCGCCAAACGGACTGTTAAATGAGAACATCCGTGGTTGAAGCTCCTCAAAGACCATACCGCATTTTGGACAGGCCATGGTTGATGAATAGACATGTTCCTTTCCTGCAGCATCAAGTACTATGAGAAGACCTTCTGATTTTTGTAAGGCTTGTTCGCAGGCTTCTGTCAGCCGTGTGGTATCTGTTGATTCGACTCGATCGATAACGATTTCGATGTCATGCTTCTTATATCTTTGCAGTGTGATTTTCTCATCGGTTCTGGAGATGGTCTTGTTTACCCGGATCTTGGTGTATCCTTCTTTGTTGAGGTCTTTGAACAGCTGCTCATAGGTTCCCTTTCGTTGGCGGACGATAGGGGAGAGGATGGTGATGGTTCCTTGCAACTCCGCTGCAATGTTCGTTGAGATTTTCTGTGGTGATTGTGACTCGATTTTTATGTTATGAATAGGGCAGTAGGGGGTGCCTATTCGTGCGAAGAGCAATCGGAGGTAATCGTAAATCTCTGTGATGGTCCCAACGGTGCTGCGGGGGTTTTTGCTGGTTGTTTTCTGTTCGATGGAGATTGCTGGGGAGAGGCCTTCGATGCTGTCGACATCTGGTTTGTTCATAAGTCCGAGGAACTGACGGGCGTAGGCGGAGAGGGATTCGACGTAGCGTCGTTGGCCTTCGGCATAAAGTGTATCAAACGCGAGCGTTGACTTCCCAGATCCTGAAATCCCGGTGATGACGATGAATTTGTCCCGTGGGAGTTCGACATTGATGTTTTTGAGGTTGTGTTCTCGTGCTCCTTTTATGATGATGTTTTTCATTGGAAATCCCCCTTGAAAATAGGTTTAATATATACAAACATATACATTTTATCTAAGTTATTATCCCATAATGGAAAGGCCAATCCTCCGACAAGCAGTATCAGGTATTCAAGGTTTTCTAAGGGGTCATTGAAAGTAAAAAAACCAGAAAGCGAAAAAAATTTCGTTTATCTCTCAAAAAAGAGAAAAAGCGCTTGTTTCATCCAATGACCTGTTCTGAGAACCAAACCTCCCTCTGCTTAGACCTACCAATAGTTACTAAAGAAATAAAAAGAAAAAAATGGAAAATTAACAGGCTAAGCCAGTAGTATTATTTTGGTTGCCCAGAACCCTTAGCACGATAAGGATTATTATTCCCGCACTCAGAATACCAACTAATCGTAGAAGCTTCAACAGCAGAATAAGGAAGGTTATGATAATAAACTGCGGTTGTGGGTCATTCTGATATTTCGCTTTCAATGCTTCCAGTTCAGCCATCTGAGCAGAGAGTAAAGCGGGTGATCGTATGCTGGATTGGGCTACTTTTGCTTCTTGTGCAGCAACTGTCGGCAACATCATAATAAGAAACACTGCCAACAGACTGACACCTATCAGGGTCTTTTTCATATATAAATCCTCCAAATTTTGCTATACAGTTCAAGCATTTAAATGTTTTCTCTCTAATATAAGTGATAAAACAGCGAAAAAAAGGAATTTTTCCAGGAGTAAAAATGCACCGAAAACTATTTTTAGATAAGAATCGTAAAGGCTCTTGATACTTCTTGTACAACAAGATGCTTTAAAGAATAAAGACAACTACGAAATAATCGATGAAACACATAATGACTCTACACATTTATAAAAATCCTTTATGCAAATCCCCCTTTCGGTAGAATCAAAATAACAAAACCCTAAAAAACCCCGTAGACCACAAGATACGGGGAGGCAAACGCATGGCTGAATACGTCATAGATATCAACTCGTTAACAAAAATTTACCAAACCGGAAAAACAGAATTCAAAGCTTTAAATGACGTTCGGTTAAAAATTCGAAAAGCTGATTTTGTTTGTATCATGGGGCCCTCAGGGTCTGGAAAAAGCACCCTGATGAACATTATCGGCTGCTTAGACCGGCCAACTTCAGGGACAGTTATTATCGATGGAGAGAATATCTCAACGGTAAACGACAATCAGCTTGCTGAGATCAGAGGAAGAAAAATCGGGTTTATTTTCCAAAAATTCAACCTCATGCCGACGATGACTGCGCTAAAAAACATTGCACTGCCCATGGTTTTTCTCGGACAAAACAAAGCAAGCAGAGAACAGCGCGCCTCCGAGCTTCTTACAAAAGTGGGGCTTGCAAACTGGGCGACACATAAACCAGCTGAACTATCTGGCGGTCAGCAACAAAGAATCGCAATTGCCCGGGCATTAAGCAATAACCCCTCAATTATCCTAGCAGATGAACCAACAGGTAACCTGGATACAAAAACCGGTGAACAAATCATGGAACTACTCGTTTCCTTGAACCGGGAAGGAAAAACGATTTTATTGGTCACCCATGCGATTTCATTGAAACGATTCTCAAACCGCGTCGTCAACATGCTTGACGGGGAAATCAGTGAGGAATCATGATAAAGGACATCTTCGCCATGGCTCTTGATGCGATGCGGTCATACAAAATACGGACGTTTTTAACCCTCATCGGAGTCATCATGGTAACCACTGCGGGGAATTCCGTGAGTGGTTTTATCGCAGATCAATGGAACATTTTCAATCCGACAGGGATGGTCATCGGAACTGGAACAGGCGGTGCTGTCCCTCAGCTCTCCATTCGATCAGTAGTCTTCACAACCAATGACGTAGAGAAAATACAACAGTTATCATTAATTAAAACAGTCGCACCCCTTGGCGTTGTGCCATTAAATAAGATACTTAGACGAGACGGATTCCTCAAATGGGAATCAAGACCCGGGGAAGTCATGTATGCAAGCACCCCTTCACTTCTTGAAATATTGAACCTGAAGCTAGCGGAGGGACGGATGTTCCAGGAGGGAAAAAACGAAGTGGTGATTTCCCAGAATGTCGTAGAGACATTCGGAAAGGAGAAACCATTACAAGTTGGTGACACGATTTATCTACGTCGGGTTGATGGAAAAACCCTTGATGCGGAAATCGTAGGTATCCTTGAACCAAGCTCAACGATGAGCATGTTTAATACCCTCTCAACACCTGGGATTATCTGCCCGACGAAACCGTACTATTCAAGCTATTTTGGGTCCAACGTCGGAACCATCCTCAAACGGGTTGTCGCCTATACCGTCTTACTTGCAGAAGCACAGGACACGGACCATGTTGAAGAAGCACAACAACAAATTCTGAGTTATTTGAACAGTGGGGGATCCGATGCAAATCAGTTCAAGGACCAAAACATTGATTTTGTCGTTATCACTCAACAGTACATCCTCGTTCGGGTAGACCAAATCATGAATGTCATCCGTACTTACATTACAGCCATTGCCCTTATCTCCCTGTTAATCGGAGGAGTTGGCATAGCAAATATCATGTTTGCGACAGTCACAGAAAGGACCAGAGAAATCGGCACGATGATGGCAGTCGGAGCGAAACGAAGGGATATCCTACAGTTGTTTTTATTTCAATCAACGGTCATCGGATTAATTGGCGGCTTGACCGGTTGTATTTTTGGTGCGAGTGGAAGCTGGTTTGTCGTTGACCTTCTTAATAATAACATACAAAATCTCGGTGGTGCTTTTAGTACTGGTTCAATACAGCTCTCATACGCTCTGGAATGGTTCATCATTGCATCGGTCATCGGAATCCTCATTGGCATCGCCGCAGGACTGCTACCTGCTCGGAAAGCAGCGAAAATGGACCCTGTGGTCGCACTTCGTTACGAATAACCATGTTTTTTTTATTTCGTTGATGAAGCCTGGGTCTTCTCCATTGCTTTTATTTTTTCCAATTCTTCTCTGATCCGACGCATTGCAATATCCTTATCCGGACCCAGACCAATCCCATCTGAGCTTATTTCATTACGTTTCAATTGATTGAGCCATCGTTCGAGTACTTGTTTTTGATCCATAGTTTTTCCTCCAACAAAGAACCTACATCTTTATGACGTATATTAATGCAT
>CAZLDE010000041.1:0-10365 GCA_964558215.1 uncultured Thermoplasmatales archaeon | reverse complement strand
ATCATCGACTATTATATTGTATTCGTTGATGATGTTGGTAATTCGTCCTAAGAGAAAAGCATCGACTTTTTGATTATCAAGTTCATCTAGCCGAATGTCAATTGAATTAATAAGGTTCTCTTGGATGAAATTAAGGGAGTCTTTTTCTTTATCATTCAGCTGTGGTTCGATTACCTTATAAAACTTATCTAGGGAGGTGGTATCTTTAAGAATCTTTATAAAAACAAAGGGCTCAAAAACAGGGTAACATTCGAGTTCAACAAGGTTTTTTTCGTCAATGGTACTATCTCGGTTGGAAAAAACCACGATACCTTTTTTTCCACATTGGGAGCATTTTATGGTTACTTTTTGTCCTGGATCCCCCTCGCAAGAGATTTTTGAATGGCATCCAGGGCAGACCGCTATTTTTTTTATCATTATTGATTCCGTATTTTCTTCATTACTTCTGTTGGATTGTCCATATATTGGGCGACAATCGTTGCAACTTTCTTGAACTCACGAATATTGTTTTTATTCATCCAATCCAGCAGTGTCGTTCGATTTTTTATCTCACTAATCATCCCTTCTCGACTGATGTCTTTCTCTGCTCTGATACGCTCAAGAACATAGCTTTTCCCAGAATAAACGAACTTATCTTCAATCGGGTCCCATCGGAACACTTCATTGGTAAGTATCTCTTTTGTGGTCGGGTCGATATCGATTATTTCTATGATTTGTTTGCATCGTCGGGCTCTTTTATTTTTTACCCGTGAAATGACCTGAATAATGACGATATCTAAGGTCTGGAGCATGATACGGGGAATCTCGATTGGTTTACCTTCCAACCGATGGATGAGTGACTGAGCAGAATCCGCATGGACTGTTGAGTAGGTCGTATGTCCGGTCGCCATTGCTTGGAACAGCACGTAGGCTTCCTTCCCACGTATTTCTCCGACGAGAATATATTCGGGTCGTTGTCTCAATGCAGCCTTCATAAGATCATATAAGTCGATTTCACCGATAACTTTGTTTCCAACGACTTCTCCAAATCCGGATCGAACCACACCAGGGATCCAGTTTGGATGCGGCAGATTGATTTCTCTTGTTTCTTCGATAGTGACAATCTTTGATTCACGGGGAATGAACAAGCACAGTGCGTTTAATGTCGATGTCTTTCCTGCAGCGGTCCCACCGGCAATAAGGGCGTTGATTCCATTTTCCACTGCGAGCCACATGTATGCGACCATCTCTGAGGACATCGTGTGAAACTCGACAAGGTCTGGAGGGGAAAAGGGATCCTCACTGAATTTTCTAATGGTAAAAGTCGATCCTTTCGTTGTGACTTCCGTACTGAGGGTCATTTGTATCCGAGAGCCATCTGGCATTGTTGCATCCAGCATCGGTTCTGATATCGAGATGTGTTTTCCGCATTTTTGCGCTAGTTTTACGACGAAAGCGGTGAGTTCATCTTCTTCGTTAAATTGGACATTGCTTTTTAATGAGCCGTAACGTCGGTGATACAGAAAGATGAAAACACCGGACCCGTCACAGGAGATATCCTCGATATTAGGGTCTTTCATGATGCTTTCAAGTTTCCCCAGGCCAATCGACTCCTTTTCAAGATAATAGAGTAACTTTTTCTTGGTCAGAGAATCGATATTAAGCATGTAATCATCAAGGATTAAATCGACTTTTTCACTAAGATATTTACCTTCACCTTTTGCTTCAAGATCAACGGTTTTGAATGCAAAACTATCAAGTGTTTCTTGAACAAATTTCAGCAGATATTCTTCGTCTTTGGTGAGCTGCATTTCTAGGAGAATGTATCGTTTGTCAAGAGATTCTTTTTCTCGGATAATTTCCACATAGGAGAATGGTTCATATATGGGATAAAAATCGATTTCTTCGATTTGATCTTCTGAATATCCCATACGTTCCAAAGTAGCTCCTTTCAGCTGGTTTGCCTCTTTTTGGAACTGAATCTTTCCATCAGGAATGATTTCCTCAAGTTTCACCTCAGTTTTATTTGCATCTTGGTCAGACGGTACTACAACCTGTTGAACGGATGCTTCCCCCGGGGAAGATTGGTTTATACTGGAGGTAGTTACCTCCTTAAAATGACTTACTTCCTGCGCGTTTGTCTCAGAGGCGCTCCCCTGTGGTTGTGTTTCTGGTATTGATGTCGATGCTTCATTTACAATAACTGGTAGGACATCGGTTGTTTCCGTTGTGCTTGATACTGTTGCTACAGAATCTTTCGGGGTGGTGCTGGCTCGAATCTTGTTATCCAGCCATGCTGCCTCATCTTCCTTTACCTGGGCAATTGATTCTTCAAAATGAGGCAATACGTCTGGTGAATCTTCTTCTTTTTTTCCCTCAGAGGGTTTAATCTGAACTTTTTCAGTTTTTTCAGTCTTCTTGAAGCCTATGTGTTTCTTCTTTTTGACTAGAGCGGGTTTCTGATTTTTTCCATGATTCTCTGTTCTCTTGTCTTTTTGTTGGTTGTTTCGTTGATAGAAGGGAGCTGCGGCGTCTAATGATTTGTTTTCGGTCCCTGGTTTTTTTAAAGGCTCTGTCTTTTTTTTATCATGGACATAAAATAGAAACTGAGGGGGTTTTTTCTCCGATGGACCTCTGTTTACGAATGTGCCTTGCTTATTTTTTTGTCGTTGGACATAGGCATGGGCATCTAAGATTTGGTCAACTTTTGTTTCGATGTCTGTAGCGTTTTCAGGTGAATCTGAGAGGGGTACCTTTTTATGATCCTCAGTTTTTTTCATAGTACCCCTCCTTTATAGCTCTCCTTCCATTTCCATGCATCCCATCTTCCTACGTTTATGAGTCTGAAAGAGTCACAATAAAAGTTACCTATCTACCTGTACTTTTTGTGCATCTCATCCGACGATTTTTGATATAGTTTGTTCGTATATATAGCTTTCTTTAAATTTCTATGCAAAAGTCAACGAAATTCAGTCTCTTGGTTTCCTGAACCATAAGATTGCTGCAAGAAGACCAAGGCCAAAGGGGACAACTATGATGTAATAGATAAGATCGATTTTTAGTAGAGGCGTAGTAAAATCATATCCGGAGAGATAAAGGACGATACAACCAACGAGTACAACAGGGATAAGAATGCCTACTATTAAGGGTACGGCTTCCCGATTCATATTCCTCACACGTATAAAGCGAATTGTTTAAGAGTATTTGTAGTTAATGGAAAAGGTTTGTTTTCATTAAGATACTGTAAGAAAAATGTATATAAACTATCATCAGATTCCTGGCTAGACGGGATTTCTGTGGTTCAAAAGATAAAAGTTATTATCATGGGTGCAGCAGGCAGAGATTTTCATAATTTTAACGTGTACTTCCGGAAAAACCCATTGTATAATGTCGTTGCGTTTACTGCGACTCAGATTCCTGATATCGCAGGAAGAAAATATCCAGCGTCGCTTGCCGGGAAATACTACCCAAAAGGCATTCCAATCTATCCTGAGGAGAAACTATCTGAGCTTATTAATAAATTGGATGCTGATTGTGTTCTGTTCGCTTACAGTGATGTCACCTATTCCTATGTTATGGGAAAGTCTGCGATGGTAAATGCTGCAGGAGCAGATTTCATACTCTTAGGCCCAAAAAGTACGATGCTTGTTTCAAAAAAACCGGTTATTGCGGTCTGTGCGGTGCGAACGGGTTGTGGAAAATCACAGGTCTCACGGAAAATCTTTGAACTTATCCAAAAGAAAGGATTACGTGTCGTAGCCATCCGTCATCCAATGCCTTATGATAAAAATCTAACCACACAGGTTTGTCAACGTTTCGCAAGCTACACGGATCTTGACAATTATAACTGCACTATCGAGGAACGGGAGGAATACGAGCCATACATCGATATGAACGGTGTTGTCTATGCTGGTGTGGACTATGAAAAAATCCTTAGAGCCGCTGAAAAGGAGGCAGATGTGATTATCTGGGATGGCGGGAACAATGATTTTTCATTCATCAAACCTGATCTTCTCATTACGATCGCTGATCCGCATCGTCCCGGTCATGAGCTTGCGTATTACCCTGGTGAGATGAACGTTCGAAGTGCTCATATTGTTATCATCAACAAGGTTAATACCGCACACAAAGAAGATATTGAGACGGTTCGAATGAATGTCAAAGCGATAAATCCAACAGCAGAGATAATTGACGGGACTTCAGTGATTCAAGCGGAAGATAAAAAAATGATAACAGGGAAGAACGTCCTTGTCATTGAAGATGGCCCAACCGTCACACATGGTGGTATGCGTTATGGGGCAGGTATGGTTGCGGCAAAAGAGTATGGTGCAAAAAAAATCATCGATCCACGACCCTTCGCGGTTGGCTCGATTGTGGATACGTTTAACAAATACTCGCATCTCGTTGATATCCTTCCTGCTATGGGATATGGGAAGAAACAGATACAGGAACTCGAAAAAACAATCAATAATGCGGATTGCGATGTGGTAATCAGTGGTACTCCGATTGATCTTACTCGGATTTTGAAAACAAAAAAACCTGTCGTACGAATACGATATGGGGTTGGAAATAGAACCGCTGCCCAACTTGAAGCAATCCTTGAGAAATTCTTAAAAAAGAAGAAATTATTTTAATTGTTTCCCAAAAAGGACGAACTGAGCGAGTAACGATTCAAGCTGGATATGATCATTGCTTCCTTCTACAAGCCTGAATTCTACTTCCCCGGTTTTCTCCATGAGTCGTACCTTGTGGTCATCAGGTATCGTTAAATCAAATATCGATCGGTGAATCTGCTTAATGATTTCTTCTCCGCTTAACCCGTGGGTTATCAACAGATCATAAAGCTGGTTTCTTGCAGCCATGAAATTACCACCTAACGCCGTGGTTATAAGTATTTTTACATCCTCTGGTCTGGCTGTTGCGGATGTCTCGTAGAGGAGGTCTGCAGTAATCTTAGTATCGATGGATGCACCGACTTGAAGAACGTTTATCGCTCTGCGCATGTCCCCCCGGGCGATAAAAATAAGGGCTTCGAGTCCGTCTGGTGTGATTTCAAGATGTTCTTTTGTGGCTATCTTTCGTATGTATTTTTTTACATCATCTCCGGTGAGTGGTTTAAAGCGGAAGACCGCGCAACGGGATTGGATTGGTTCGATGACCTTTGAGGAATAATTCACAGAGAGAATGAAACGGCAGATATGGGTGTATTTCTCTATGGTTCGTCGGAGAGCAGCCTGAGCTTCCTGTGTCAAGGAGTCTGCTTCATCAAGAAAAATGATTTTAAAAGCTGCTCCTATCGGTGCGGTGCGTGCGAAATCCTTTATTTTGCCCCGGATGATGCCGATGCCTCGTTCATCACTTGCATTAAGTTCATGAAAGTTCTGTGACCAATGATGTTCCCCAAAAACCTCATGGGCAAGGGCTAAGGCAGCGGTTGTTTTCCCAGTACCTGGTGGCCCTGCAAAAATCAGGTGAGGGACGTTCTTCGTAGTCGCATAGGCTTTGAGTCGCTCGATGATGTTATCTTGACCAGCAATGTCTGAAAGTGTTTTTGGCCGGTACTTTTCTATCCAGATTTCTTGCATCAAGCTTGTGTAATACGTTATCCCTCTTAATGTTTTTTTGTTTCTCGGAGATGTCATTGATGCGATTTTTTTGTCTTTTTGACATTTTTCCAGATAGTCTTTAAATATAGTTATTGACACACGTTAACACGACGCTCTTAGAAACGGAATAGGTGATGATATGAAAAAAAAATCTCTACAGACTCTTTGTAAACTGTGTCTATTTTTCAGCATCGCAAATCTCCCCTTTCTTACACTGACAAACCTGTTTGGAACACAGATCTTTATCGACTCTTTCGAATACCCAAACTCCTACCAATACATAAAAACCGATGCAATAGACAATCTCGAAACAAACAAGGGATATCTCCTGATCGAGCGACCAACACATGAAGGATACGCAGTAAACGAACAAGACCTCATCTTATACCATTCCCCTGACAAGACCATAAACCAACGAGTTGTATCATCCATTGTTACAAAAAACGGGGTCAACGCCTATTTTATCAAGGATTTAACAAATGGCACCTTCTCTGAACCAATTTACGAACAGCAAATCATCGGAAAAATCAAAGCACGATTCGATGACAACCTATGGACTACATTGTGTTTACGCATCTGGGAGATATCTTCAGATAACCTCAATGCTTTAATGTTTTTTTCGAACACATAAACCTGGATGATAAGCTTTTTTAATAGCTGACGGTTACCCTAGACGGGGTAGCTATGCAATTTATTCCGAATTCTCCCTTAAAAAAACATATGTTACAAGACTTACAATTGCATGACATCGATGACCTTTTTTGTGACATCCCAGAAAAAATAAAAATAAAAAAACTCCATCTTCCACAAGGCCGCCTCCAACAAGAGATAGAGGACCATATGCGGTCACTTGCTAAACAAAACAAATCCTTCTGCGCGCTACCTTCGTTCCTCGGCGGAGGTTACAAGCCACATTACATCCCTGCTATCGTCAAATCAACAATCCAACGATCGGAATTCTATACCGCCTATACACCCTACCAACCAGAAACATCTCAAGGATTCCTCCAGGCCATATTCGAGTACCAAAGTCTCATTACCGAACTCACCGGGATGGACATCTCCAACGCATCACTCTATGATGGAGCAACTGCTCTTGGAGAAGCAGCGCTTATGTGTACCCGCATCAGCAAGAAAAAAACATTTGTTATACCTGAGAACATCTCTTGGGAAAAAAAAAGTATTTTAACGAATTATACAAGAGGCGCCGGTATCACGATTAAAGAAGTCAATTACGATAAAAAAACAGGGAGTGTCGATATAGAAGACCTGAAAAAAACAATCGATACGAATACCTCAGGTTTTTATCTTGAAAACCCTAACTTCTTTGGTGTCTTTGAAGAAGAAGTTGAGGAAATCCATCACCTCCTCCAGAACCATCAATCGCTGTTCGTTGCTGGAATAGACCCGCTTTCTCTAGGGGTCTGTAAAAGCCCGGTTGATTATGGTGCAGATATCGTTATAGGAGAAGGGAAAAACCTTGGTAATCCCCTTGATTTCGGTGGCTCGACATTAGGCATTTTCGCCTGTAAAAAAGACTTCGTGCGCCAGATCCCTGGTCGCATCATCGGTCTGACAAAAGACCAGAACGGAAAACGTGCGTTTTGCATGACCATGCAAACCAGAGAACAACATATCAGGAGAGAGAAAGCCACAAGCAATATTTGTACAAATGAAGGATTATGCATGCTTGCCGCGGTCACCTATCTGTCATGGCTGGGTGGAAAAGGACTAGAAGATCTCAGTGCTTTTAACTTTGAGCAGGGACAAAAATTACGGAAAAAAATCATTCAGATACCTGGTTTTTCACAAGAGTTTTCTGGTGTTCATTTCAATGAATTCGTCATCAGATGTCCTGATGCAAGAAAAGCCCATCATCATCTCTTACGAAACGGAATCCATGGCGGTCTGCTTCTAGAAACATTTTACCCGACATTACCAAATTGCATGCTATTTGGAGTGACAGAACTCCATACCAAGGAGCATATCGAAAGATTACTCTGCTTACTTTCGGAGGTGGCGTGATGTACCATAGTGCTCTATGGGAGGAACCTCTTCTCATTGAACTACAAGAAACCATCACAGAGAAACACAGGAACAAGCATCTGCTCCCAGCTTCACTGCAGAGAAACACATCCCTTACCATCCCAAATCTTGATGAGACACAGCTGGTGCGACATTTCTTCCATTTAAGTCAAATGAATTACGGCATCGAATCAGGAATTTATCCTCTTGGCTCCTGCACGATGAAATACAATCCAAAGATATGTGAACTGATTAGCAGCTGGGAACAATTCTCCCTGATTCATCCTTATCAGGACGAATCAACAATCCAGGGAACACTCCGGATGATGAACGAGCTTGAGCAGATGCTTTGTGAGATCACCGGGATGGATGCCTTCACCCTACAACCCGCGGCAGGTGCACAAGGGGAGTTCACCGGTCTTCTTCTCACACGCGCATATCATGAGGCACACAAGGATTTAGATAGAGATGAAATCATCCTTCCAGATACATCCCATGGGACAAACCCTGCAAGTGCTGCGATGGCTGGCTTTAAAGTCATTGAAATACCCTCGACAAAAGAAGGGACTGTTGATCTTGAAATGCTTAAAAATGCACTCTCCGCAAGAACCGCTTGTTTCATGCTTACAAACCCAAACACGTTGGGCATATTTGAATCTGAGATTACTGAAATCGCCCGACTCGTCCATGAGGCTGGTGCGCTCCTTTACTATGACGGAGCGAATATGAACGCGATCATGGGAAAAGCACGTCCCGGTGATATGGGATTTGATATTGTCCATCTTAACCTCCATAAGACATTTTCCACACCACATGGCGGTGGGGGGCCTGGGGCAGGCCCAGTTGGAGTGAAAAAAAAACTGGAGCGATTCCTACCAATCCCACGGGTTGTTCAGAAACAAAGTTCGTATCATTTTAATTATGAATACCCAGATTCCATTGGGAAGATAAAAGCAACATATGGAAATAGCTCTGTGCTGTTAAAAGCATATATCTATATCCTTCTTATGGGTGGAGATGGCCTCCAAGAAGCCTCGGAGATCGCTGTCTTAAATGCGAATTATATGAAGAAAAAACTTCTGGATTCTACCATCTATGAACTACCGTATAAGGAGCTACGTAAACATGAGTTTGTGATAAGCTGCGATCGGTTGCTTTCAACAAAGGGTATCCGAGCGTTAGACATCGCAAAACGTCTCTTGGACTACGGGTTGCATCCACCAACAGTTTATTTCCCCTTAATTGTCAAGGAAGCGCTAATGATTGAGCCGACTGAATCGGAGTCTAAAAAAACCTTAGATGTCTATATCGACACCCTTCTGAAAATAGCTAAAGAGGACCCCGAGGTTGTAAAGAACGCGCCACAGAACACCGTAGTCAAACGTATCGATGAAATCGGGGCGGTCAAGAACCCTGTATTTACATGGAAGGACCTAAAAAACATACCGGAAATTACCAGTTGATTTGGTTCTTTCATCCACATCATCCATCCAAAAAACAGGAAATAATTCTTTTAATCACTGATAAGGGTCTTCAGCTGTTAGGCATGCTAGGTTTTTTTATCGGTTAGCCCATGAATCGTCCCTGACGTCGCATGGGTTGTGATACTTACGGGTTTTGTTCCAATGTTTTTCATTGATAGGAGAAGTTGTTTAACGTTTTCTGTTTCACGATACTGGCATTTGATAATCCCGGTCGTACCATCGAATCGAACAATCCAGAGTCCAAGATCCCTTGTATTTTTTAAAAACCGCTCAAAGGTGCTCTGTCTAAGTGCTTGAAGAAGTTCTTTCTGTGATGCGAAAGCATGCGCCTGATCATAGGTGACTTTAAAAAAAATGTACCGATGGCGCCTGGTGCCTTTCACAATCTTTTGCACCTCATTGTTTTGGGATGATACAAAGCTATTTATTCTGATTCAATTCGGGGTGCCAGTAAATAGGTCACATGCCCATGCTTCTCTGCGAAATCAAAATCCACTCGAATCGGGTTGTCATTGCCGATGTTTATAGAAATTGGGTCTTCGCTTTTCACGGGTTTTATCATATTGCTGAAATAGTCGATGGAGAAAAGGCTTTTGAATTTCCCAGGGGAATGCAGTTCAATGAGTAATGTCTTTGGGAGTTTTAGATTCACCGTGTCGGTGTCTCCCTCTGCGAACAGCTCAAAAGAATCCTTATCAACGCTTAAAGCGAGATGATCAGAGACTGCCTCCGATGCACGGACGCCTTTGCTTAGTTCAGAGGCCTTTACAACTGCTTTTGCTGGTAAATCCAGATGAGGGACCTTTGAGTCTGGCATCCCTGCGGTATCTAAAAGTCCCATGCGTCGAACGAGGTTGCCGATTTTCACGATCAAGCGGTTTGACTCTTCATCGTATTCCATGGTAACCGTATCACCGGTGTTTGCTAGTTTCATAATCCCATTGAGTTTATCAAGGTCGATTCCTAGTTCCATGTCATCTGCTTTGTACTCCTCAAACGCTGTGCTTTTTAGTTCCAAATCGACCATTGCGACATGGGCTGGGTCGACAGCGCGAATTGAAATTCCTTTTTGTGTGATATTGAATTTGGCTTCGTTGACAAGTGGTGATGTTACATCAATGATTCCTTTTATGATATCTGATTTTATCTTGGCATTAAACATGGCAAACTGCCTCCCCGATTTATATTTCTCTTCTTGGGGAAAGAATAGGACATTGCCTATATAATGATGACGGTATTTTTCTCCCCTTCAATCAAACGGTCTTTAGGAG
>CAZLDE010000040.1:0-10441 GCA_964558215.1 uncultured Thermoplasmatales archaeon | reverse complement strand
TAGGTAATTCGTCCATGTATTCGATGATGCGAGGATATTTGTAGGGCGCTGTGACTTTTTTGACATGCTCTTGGAGTTCCTTTGTCAAGGTCTCTGATGGTTTATAACCTTTGGATAAGACGACATATGCTTTGACGACAATACCGCGGACCCCCTCAGGATCAGGGGCACCGACAACAGCGCATTCCGCGACTGCGTCATGTTCGATGAGGGCTGATTCAACCTCAAAGGGGCCAATCCGATAACCAGAGGATTTGATGATGTCGTCATCACGGCCTACGAACCAGAAATACCCCTCTTGGTCCTTGTACCCCTGGTCGCCGGTGTAATAATAGTTGTTTTTAAAGGATTTTTTCATGATCTCAGGGTCTTTCCAATATTCTTTGAACAAACCCGGTGGTCGTGTATCACCGATGTATAATGCGATATTACCGACCTCATTTGCTTTCAGCTCGTTGCCATCATCATCGACGATTCGGACGTCATGACCGGGGGTGGGTTTTCCCACAGAACCATACTTGATAGGCATGAACGGGTAGTTGGAAAGGACACAGACCGTCTCGGTCTGTCCGAAGAAGTCATAGATTTCAAGACCATAGGCAGCCTTCCAGATTCGAATCACTTCCGGGTTCAGTGGTTCCCCTGCGCTCATGCAATGTCGCAGTTTAAGTTTGTATTGTGAAAGGTCCATCTGAATGAGCATCCGATATACTGTTGGGGGTGCGCAGAAGGTTGTGACCCCATATTTCTCCATCGCTCGAAGCAGTCCGTCTGCATCGAAACGACCAGGGGTCTCCCATTGGATGATTGCTGCACCGACAATCATCTGACCGAAGAGCTTTCCCCAGGCTGCTTTTGCCCATCCTGTCTCAGAGACTGTCCAATGAAGGTCACATTTAGTGAGTGCTTGAGCGAATTTCGCGGTCACCTCGTGACCGAGTGCATAACTATGGGTGTGAAGCACCATTTTTGGATGCCCCGTGGTCCCTGAGGTAAAATAAATGAGTAAGGGTTCATCCGCACGTGTTTTCCCTATTTCTTTTTGTGAGAGCTCTCGGGAGGCATTTTTCATTTCATCAGAGAAGTTGAGCCACCCCTCTCTTTTTCCATCAACAAGCATGATGTGTTTTAATGTCTTGCAGTTCTTTTTCGCGGCTTCGGCACGGTCTGCATGATCAAGATCTGTGAGAATCATGCTTGCTTCTGAACGGTTCACGCGGTACTCGATGTCTTTTGATGTCAGAAGTACAGTACCTGGCATTGGCACAACACCAAGTTTGAACATACCGATGAGTGCGATATACCATTCCGGTATGCTCTGAAGGATGACTAACACGCGTTCTCCCTTCTTGATTCCGAGTTTCCGTAGCACGTTTGCGAATTGATTTGATTGGACTTTTAGATCATAAAAAGTGTGGTACCGTGCCTTTTCTCCTGTACGATCAATCGAGATAAGGGCGAGTTTTGTTCTATCTTCTGCCCATTGGTCGACAACATCGAAACCGAAGTTATAATACGTTGGTATCTTCCAATTGAAGGTCTTGTATAGCTCTTCATATCTGTCTTTTTTAAAGACTGTCTCACATTTGATTTCTTTTGATTTCATATTTTTTAACCCCCCCCATTTCCTCTTAGAGTCCAAGGCGTTTTGCTATGACCATTCGTTGTACCTCTGAGGTTCCTTCACCGATTTGCGTGAGTTTGATATCTCGGTAGAATCGTTCTAATGGTAGGTCTCGCATGTATCCATGTCCTCCATGGATCTGAATCGCATCACGAGTCGCTTTCATCGCTATCTCAGAGGCATAGAGTTTAGCCATGGATGCCTCAATACTAAACGGAATGCCTTGTTCTTCTAGATAGGCTGCTCTCATGACAAGCAATCGAGCCGCATCAATTGATGTTGCCATATCAGCAATCATCCATTGGATCGCTTGGTTCTTTCCTATCGGCTTGCCGAACTGTTCTCGTTGTTTTGCATAGGAGAGGCTTTCATCAAGTGCGGCTTGGGCTATTCCAACAGCCATTGCGCCTATCGCGGTTCTCCCGCGGTCAAGAATCGTCATCGCACCAACGAACCCAAGGTTTTTTTCTCCGAGTAAATGGTTTTTTGGAATCCTGCAGTCCTCGAGGATTAATTCAGCGGTCCGGCTCCCTCGAAGCCCGAGTTTATCCTCAAGCACACCGACGGTAAACCCTGGGGTATCCTTTTCAACGATGAATGCACTGATTCCCTTTGCACCAAGAGTCTTGTCGGTCTTTGCCATGACGGTAGTAACTGCGGCGATATCACCGCTGGTGATGAACTGTTTTGTGCCGTTCAATACCCATTCGTCTCCTTCTAGGACTGCGGTGGTTTGTAGTGAAGCAGCATCCGAGCCAGCGTTTGGTTCAGTCAGCGCCCAGGCTGCGAGTGCTTCCCCGTGAAGTAATTTTGGTAAGTATTTCTTTCGTTGTTCCTCTGTTCCTTTCTCATAGATATGACCAACTCCAAGGGAATTGTGTGCCTCGACCGTGAGGCCTGTCGACCCGCATACCCGTGAGATCTCCTCAAGTGCAATCATGTAACAGATTTTATCGATACCTGAACCGCCGTAGTTCTTTGGTACGGTCATTCCCATAAGACCGAGTTTTCCCATCTTCTTGTACATTTCCCATGGGAAATATTCTTCTTTGTCTATTTTTGGAGCAAGTGGTTTGATTTCTTTTTCAGCGAATTCCCTGACTGTTTTTTTGAATAATTTTTGCTGTTCGGTGAGTTGGAAATCCATACGAATCCTCATATCGTCATAGGTCACGGGTCTTTAAATTTACGCCTTGGTTGTATCGAAGATTTTTTGTAGGGACACCTGATGTCATTACTGGGTGGTTTTTAAAAAATATCTCTAGAAACACCGTGGATGTGACGAGAAGTGATTCTTATGAATTGTGACCAGGATGTTCAGAAGGGAACAGGCAAGCTCGTAGGATGGCATGATCCTGATGAAAACCGAGAATGGATCAGACAGAATAAATCTCGAGGACTCATCGATAAGCAGATGTCAACGCAGGATGCGGTGTCGAAGTTTATCTCTGATGGTTCTTTGCTTGCGATGGGTGGCTTTGGCCATGTGCGTGTCTCAATGGCGATTGTCTATGAAATCATCAGACAGCAAAAGAAACATTTGACGATGTTTGGGAAAACCGCGGTTCATGACCTTGATGTACTGGTCGGGTCAGGATGTGTCGATACCGTTGAGGTGGCCTATTCGTTTGGTCATGAGCTACGCGGGTTGTCCCCTGCGTCACGCCGTGCAGTGGAAACCGGTCGGTGTACCGTTTCTGGGGAGATTAGTAATGCTGGGTTTCAGTGGCGTTTTCTTGCCGCGATGATGGGCCTGCCGTTTATCCCGACGCGGGTGATGCTAGGGACCGATACGTTTAATCGAAGTTCAGCACGGACCATGATCGATCCCTTCAGCAATAAACAAGTCTGTCTGCTACCAGCCTGTTACCCGGATGTCGCGGTGATTCATGTGCCACGCTGTGATAAATATGGCAACGCACAGATCGATGGGATAACCGTAGAGGATTTCGAGCTGTCTCGCGCAGCACGCCATCTGATCATCACCACGGAGAAAATCGTGGATACGAAGAAGATACGCCAGGAGCCTTGGAAGACGGTGATTCCTTTTTATCTTGCAAGCGCTGTGGTTGAGACGCCATTTGGATCTCATCCCTGTCAGATGCCGTATCAGTATTTCTTCGATGAGGATCATATCGGGGAATGGCTCTCAGAGTCTCTAACTGATGAGGGGGTCCAGCGGTATCTTGACAAATATGTCTATGGTGTGAATGATTTTTCTGAGTATTTACAGCGGGTGGGTGGAACAGAAACGATGCAGAAGCTTGCTCGGATTGAGCGGTTTGAGGAACCGATGACCGCCCCTTGGTTGAAAGGGAAGACTGAGAAAAACGCTTCTGCTAAAGGATCGTATACCTCAACAGAGTTACTCGCCTGTGTCGCCTCCCGGATGCTGGTGGATAACAAATCGATTTTTGTCGGGACCGGTCTGCCGATGATAGCAGCCATGCTTGCCCAACGGACCCATGCACCAAACCTCTTGTTATTTTTCGAGGCTGGGGGGATCGGGCCGGAGATGCCGGTTCTTCCGATTTCGGTTGGGGATTCTCGCACATTTTATTCCGCGGTTGCTGCCTCAAGCATGCATGACTCGATGGCGATGGCCCAGGCTGGATACATCGATTATGGATTCCTCGGCGGTGCACAGATCGATAAGTATGGGAATCTGAACACGACAGTGATCGGACCTTATGAGCATCCAAAGGTACGTCTTCCCGGAAGTGGTGGTGCCAATGACGTGGGGACGCTGTGTCATCAGACAATCATTCTGATGCGACAGGACAAACATCGGTTCCTTGAAACGATTGATTTTCTGACAACCCCGGGGTATCTGAAGGGTTTTGAGTCCCGTGAGAAAGCAGGGTTGCCGAAAGAGAGTGGGCCGTATCGGGTGATCTCTCAGCTGGGTGTGTACGGGTTTGATACAACAACCAAACAGATGATGCTTCTTTCGATGCACCCGGGGGTAAGTATCGAGCAGGTGAAGGAGAACTCTGGCTTTGAGATTCTCATCCCTCCTCATGTTTCTGTGACCACGCCTCCGTCCCAAAAAGAACTGACGATCCTTAAGAGAATAGATCCTGCGGGTATGGTGATCGGGAAATAATTTCTTTTGTGAAGAAGCGCTTATATTTCCCTTTTCAGCGGGTTGAAAATGTTATTATATGAGAACAGACTTATAAAATCAAAGAGACCGGGACTATTGTGCGACGATTTCGTTTGATCAGACAGGAGCTGATATATGGAATTATTCTTTTTCTCATTCTTGCCAGCGTGATTCCATCGTTTGGCCAGAATGTTGAAAAACTAACTCATCAAACCGGTTCTGAAGCAGGTATCCTGTATGTTGGTGGGAGTGGACCGGGGAATTATACAAAAATTCAGGATGCGGTTAATGAGGCTTATGCAGGAGATACTATCTACGTTTACGATGACTCAGCCCCCTATTTTGAACAAGTTGTTGTGAACAAATCGATTACCCTTATTGGTGAAGATAAAAACAGTACTGAAATCAACGGCTCCTTTCTTGATACCATGGTAGATACGCTCTCCGTTGTCCATGACGATGTTGTTATCCGTAGTTTCTGTATTACGTACAACCAAGGGTATTATTATCAAGCTGCGGTGAAGATCACGGGTAATTATACCATCCTTTCGAATTGCATCATCAAGAGGAATGATTGGATTGGCATCTACGTAGTCGATGCATCCTTTTGCCGTATTGAAGATTGTGAATTGTATCAGAATCTTGTCGCCATTCACCTTGTTGGTTCAAGGGGAAATGTTCTGCGGAATTGTGTATGTCATGATAATGCAGATGGAATAACACTGTTTTCCTCATCTCATGATAATCAGCTCATCGATTGTATTTGTTCTGAGAATTATTTCGATAACATGATTATTCAACAATCCTCAGGAAATCAGATTAATGGATGTGTCTGTCAGAATGGGTATAGCGGAATAAGTCTTCCCTATGCTCCCAACACACGCATGCGAAATAACTCACTGATCGATAATTATGCGAACTTTGGGATTGGATCGTCATCTCTCTTGGATTTTTACTGTGATATCGATACTTCAAATACAATTAATGGAAAACCAATGTACTACTTGATTGAACAACACAATCTTTTCTTTGATGGAACAGCTGAGATTGGGTTCCTTGGATTAATCAAGTGTCATAATGTTACTGTAAAAAACCAATATTTTTCAAATAATTTTGAAGGCATGCTTCTTGCGGGCACCAATGATTCAGTTATTGAGAACTGTAGTTTCCGTAATAATGACGGTCATGGGATGTTTCTTCTTTCATGTCAGAATACCACTGTAGAGAGATGTTTATTTTCTAACAGTTTCTGGGATGGTATCTATCTTTTTAATTCATCACAGAATTCGGTACTCAACTGTTCCTTTGAAATGTCTCTTGCAGCTATGAATCTTGATTTTAGCACACAGAATACCCTGTCTGCATTGACCATTGACAAGTGTAGGATTGGCATTTCGTTTGATTCCTCTGGTAACAACATCCTTCGGGACAATGCGATGCTGCAGTGTGGATTGCAGGTCACTGGTTTAACTCCTGCCGATTATCGCAATGATGCTGCTTCAAGCAACACGGTCAATGCAAGATCCTTGTATTATTATACTGATGAAATCAATAGAACGGTTCCTTCCGATGCGGGGCAGGTCCTCCTTATCAATTGTACTGGTTGTGTCGTCTCCCAGTGCAATCTCAGTAATGCGAGTATAGGTCTTGAGCTTGCGTTTAGTTCCAATAACAGAGTCGAAGAAAACATCATAGCTAACAATAGTGTTGTCGGGATTGATTTGGATGGTTCTCAGAACAACAACAATATCATCCGGAACAACCTTCTCCAATGCAACAACTATGGGGTTGATGTCGATTCATCAGCAAGGAATCTATTTCAAGAGAATCTCTTGACTGAGAATGGCCTTGGTGTTTCTTTTGATGCCTGTGGGGAGAATACAATGATTGGGAACATCATCCAGGGAGGCGATTATGGAATATTTCTTGTCTCCAGCTGGAACAATGTGTTTACAGGCAATACCCTCCGTGATGCTACGGTATTTGGTATCTTTCTTCAGTCCTCAAATTTCAATGTCTTTACTTCTAATGCTATGGGTAACTGTAGTATCATGATGTACGGATATGATGCTCTTGAATACAGAAATGACATTGATTCAACCAACACGGTGAATGGAAAACCAGTGTACTATATCTATGGTCAAAAAGGTGTATTGATACCAGATGATGCTGGTGAGGTACTCCTCATAGATTCAAAGCAATGCATCATCAAAGGTCTCCGTCTAGACAAAGGGACTGTTGGGGTGATGCTAGCATACTCTTCAAATACTATTATTCAAGGGAACATCATTACAAATCAAAGCATGATTGGGATTGACCTTGGTTCAGCAGATAACAATAAGAATCTGATACAGGGCAACATCCTTCAGGAAAATGGATACGGCATTGATGTTGAAAACTCTAAGGATACTCTTCTGAGAAAAAATAGGATTCTTCGGAACGGGCATGGTATCTATCTTGGGAATACGCATACGACGATTATCCTGCGTAATACCATTTCAAGGAATAATTATGGGATTAGTGCGACAACAGCAAATAAAAGTATTCTTCTGTTCAACAACATCTATCAGAATTATGCCTATGGGGTCGTGGCAGAGGCATGTGTTGTAACCGCCCGATGGAACTGGTGGGGGGCACTCACCGGTCCCGGTGACGAGGGAAACGGGGATCATCTGCATTGCATAAATAAAGGAGTCATTGTATACCAGCCCTGGCTGAGAGTCCCTGTTTTTTTCAGTGGTGCACTACGTTTTCTCTTCATAGATTCCTATGAAAAAGCAGATTTGGATACTAAAATGACAACACTTGGGCTGAGCGAAAGGGAGCGACAAAAAACACATACTGAATATTTTGATTTGTATGGTTTAAGACACCTATACAAAGAAAGAATAACAGAGAATGTAACAATGGGTTTATCCCACTCTTTCATTATTTGATTCCTGTTTCTTTTTGGAATTAAATAACAACCTTTTTTAATTCTCAAATGATACCCCCTATAGGGGACTGGGGCCTTGCGAGGTTGATAGTCCTGCGGGGAATATTATCATGTCAAGAAAAGTGTGTATTATTGGAGGAGCAACCACACCATTTGATTATGGTGCAACAGGTTTTGAAAGCATCGAGGGCGGAGCAGCTGAATGCGTCAGAGAAACACAGCAAGACGTCCCAGAGTTCTCACTGCGGGACCTTGACTTAATGATTTATTCGCATTTTTCTGTTCATTTCGGGCATCAACTCGCACCGGAATGGGTCATTCATGATCATCTTGGATTGGTCGGTCTGCCGCATTACCGGGTGGAAAACGGAGGAAACACCGGTGGCTCAGCCTTATATGCGGCTGCACTTGCTATCATGTCCGGGCATCATGATGTCGTCGGTATCGTTGGCTGGGAGACGATGGATTCTGTCTCACAATCACAAGGTAGCGAGTTCATCGCGATGGCTTCGGACATACGCTATGAGCTCATGGTGGGTGGTATCTACCCGATTTACTATGCTGCCATGGCCAACAAATGGATGAAGGATAACAAGGTCACCGAGGAGGATGTCGCACGCATCGCAGTGAAGAACAAGAACAACGCCATGGACAACCCCAAAGCACAATGGTACAGAAACGACCATCGATACATCACAGTCGATGATGTGATGAAATCCCGTTTGATCTCCTATCCCATTAAGAAGTTAGATTGCTGTCTCATGAGCCGAGGGGTCGCGTTTCTGCTGGTATGCTCAGAGGAGTACGCAAAGAAAGTCAACCCTGACAATTATGTCACCGTTGATGGCATCGGACTGTCAAGTTGTACGATTCGAGCCGGCGACCGATTGAACAATCCTGGGTGGAGTGAACGGTACGGACCAGGCTACCCGGGGATGACAGAGTTTGCTGCCTGCCGGAACTCCGCAGAACAAGCCTACAAGATGGCTGCCATCAAAGATCCACTGAAGGACATCGATTTCGGGGAAATCCATGATGCATTCTCCACATCTGAGGCTCAAATCTATAAAGCACTCGGTCTTGCTGATGAGAACACTATTGCAAAATTCATCCGTGATGAACGGACAAGCATGCAGGGGGACATCCCGATGAACCCTGGAGGCGGACTGCTTGGCTATGGTCATCCGGTTGGTGCGACAGGTATCATGAGTGCTGTTGAATGTTATTATCAGCTTGCAGGGATGATCCCAAAAAAACATCTGAGTAAAAAAACAGAGGTTCCAGACGCGGAATGTGGGATAGTGAACAGCCATGCTGGGACCGGGACGAGTATATCAAATTTTATCTTCAGGAGGCATTAAACCATGATGAAGGGTGTTTTAATGGCAAAAAACAAGGAGAAATTCGCCGACCCACCGAATTTTACTGAGAAAAGAGACTATCGGCCTAAGGATGTTAAAGAAACCGGCCTGTCCTATGTCGGTCATGAGATATCAGAGGATCGGACCGTCATGAACCAGTTCCTTCACTATGACCAACTATACACCATTCGGCATGGATGGAACAGCAAATTCTTCATCGGGTTACTTGAGGGGAAAATCATGGGCACCCGTTGTCCGAAATGTGGGGATAGCTGGGTTCCTGTCCGGACTCATTGCTGGAATCTGAACTGTAATTTACAGAAAACAGAATGGATTGAGATGCCGCTCACCGCCAAGGTTCATACCTGGACTATCGCAGGATGGAGCGGACGGTCCTCGCTGAAACGACTCCCGATCATCCTTGTCTATGCGCAAATCGGCACCAGTAAAGTTGCCATGGCAAATGAGCTGCATGGGATCAACCCCTGGGATGTGGAGTTTGGTATGCCCTTAAAAATCGTCTTTAAACCAAAAGAGCAGCGCGTTGGGGTAGTGACCGATTTTCATTTCGAACCAGTGGATTTCTGGAAACCATCACCGATGACTGAGGAAAAACAACGGATAAAGGACCTCGTAACACCTGTATACGAATGGGTAAAAACACTTAAGTAAGAATCCTTCTGATGAAAAAAACATCAGGGGTATAACCAAACAGAAAGTCACTCAGGTCGTATCTTTTCTCTTACAAATAAGATCAGCTCCTGCTTCGTAAATGGTTTCTGCAGGAACTGCTCGATGCCGCCCGGTTGTTTTTTCATCGGCGGTTTCAAGCAGAATAGAGCAGATGTTTGCAGGCTCCCGGGCATCCTTGTGTTTACTAGGATCAAATCAAAACTTTCCTCGCTTTTCTGGTTCAGACACTCGAGTGCTTCTCTGTTGTTCTGTGCTGTCACCACAGCGAAGTCTTCTTTTTCTAGCGATGATTTGATTTCATTGAGGAGCCTGGTCTCCTCTTCGATGATCATGATTGTTTTTATTGTTGCACCAACTATATCGAAAAGATTCTTCATTCTTAAAATCTTTGAAATAATGTCAGGAAGGTTTAAATCAACCCCCTCTTTACTCTTTTAACATATGCTAACGAGAGCTGAAGCACTCCCGCTTCTGAGAAAGAACCTTCGTACTGAAAATCTCATTAAACACTCTTTGGCAGTGGAAGCAATTCTTGAGGAAATTGCTAAAAAATTAGGGGAAGACCAGGAGCTTTGGGGTTTAACTGGATTACTGCATGACCTGGACTATGATTTTACTAAACATGAGCCAGAGAAACATTCCCAGGTAACTGTCAAAGTGCTGTCAGATTTATTACCATTAGAGGCGCTTAACGCAATTAAAGCACATAATTATCAATATAC
>CAZLDE010000039.1:0-10443 GCA_964558215.1 uncultured Thermoplasmatales archaeon | reverse complement strand
GTTTTTATAGAAGTGTATATATTCCGATTTTTGGAAATAGAAATTTGGAGGTATAAAAAATGGCAATCATAAAAGGAAAAAAAGACAAATTGGCCATCAAACCAACTGAAGGAAAACAAGGCGAAATCATCCAACGGAGACCCTACGACCTTTGGACGGACATGGACCAACTCTTTGACCAATTCCGTACCAATTTCAACGATCTGTTCTGGAGACCAGACAGTGCGTTTCTCACCAACTTTGACGATCTCCGAAGCCCGATGATGGATGTCGCAGATCTGGGTGACAAATATGAGATGAAAATCGAAATGCCAGGCATTCCCAAAGACAAAATCAACATCGACGTCTCTCCAAACAGCATCGAAATCTCCGCAAACCACGAAACAGACGAAGAAGAGAAAAAGAAAAACTGGCTCAGACGGGAACGGAGCAGCACCAGCTTCTACCGCAGTGTCGAATTCCCCGAGAAGATAAAAACAGACACCGTGGATGCCGAGTTAAAAGATGGTGTGCTTCAGTTGACCTTACCAAAGGTTGAACCAAAACCAGAAAACAAATCAACAAAGGTCAAGATAAAATAAAACACTTTCTTTTTTTCCCCTTTTTTATCGATTCACTTCGAATCAGGTTTTCTACCAACTCTTTATAACATTCAGAAAAAACTAAATGCACGTTTTTATAAAGGTTCCTGATCATCCCATTTCAGCAGAAAAGAGATGTCACTTTTACTGACCGACAGGCATGATGAAAAGCGGAAGAGAGGTTTCATCAAGCTGAAGCAAGGATTGAATCGCAGCTGCATCAACAGGGGGAAAAACCGCAGCGGAAAGACCCCACGACGTTGCCTCCATAAGCACGTTATGGGCTGAAGCACCTGCCTCAAAGTACCAGAACCGACGATTACCCTCATTAGACAAGTCGTCTTTTCCAGCTGGACGAGTCATCTCTAAATCAAGGATGGACATCATGATAAGTGGAGCAGATGCGATGTCTGGGTGCCCGACTGCTTCTGCGACCTCGAGACGATGATCACCTGATATCTTCTTAAGGAGGAAAGTCAGAATAGGAAGCCCTATGAAATCAATCGGTGTCTTTTGAAACCTCATAAAAAGATTTGGCTGGTAATAGAAGATCCCTTGCTGGGTTACTGCATACATACGTAACGGATAATACCCATGCGCACTAGGGAGAGTACGGTGCCGTTTCACAACGTTTTTTTCCTGCCCGCTTCTATCAACATAGGGAGAAAAACCATAGGTACACCAGACAAGTTGACTCAGTTGAACTTTTGTTAGAGACCCTGTAAACGATGTCCCTTCTGATCGATTGTCCAATGCTTCTAACAACGTCAGAGAAGAGATTTGTATCTTTGGAAGCGAGGAAACCCAAAACGGCCTGTTCTTAAAATCATACTCATAAACCAAATGACCCAACGGCATCACAATCATCCCTTCCTGATTTTCAGGGATTCCTAACGGCTCAATGGCTGGTGGCGTCTGCCCACAGACAACAGTTCCCAAATCAAGGGCATTGGCCATCCACTGAATGTTCTGACCCATCTGTCCAAGTTCGGCACCTCCAAACAATGCGTCAGCTTTGGTAGTGTCATAACAAAGACCAAGTTGGATCGGTGCCTGGTACTGCCAGCCGACGACATCACGCCAATCCCCCTCTTTAAAGAACACCAGTGAGTGATTCAAGGTATCATAGGTATAGACTGCATCTTCCTTAAGGACATAGATGATTCCTGAATACGTCCCATTGATCCCAGCGATAGTCCGACCCCCCTGACTTTGAGACCCACAGGCAGCCCAAAGTATGGTTGATAACTCTTCATCGGTAATCATCTCAGGGGTAAATTCACGGACAGACATCCGCCGGAACATCGATTCTTCCAAGTTCATATCCACCAGAAGAGGAGATGGCAACAGATAACGACTCTGTACCTCGCCTTGTGTTTGTGCGACGAAAACACTACTGAAAAAAAGTGTTACAATCCCAAGAACAACAGCTCTATTCCACAATATCCCTCTATCCAAAGCAGAATCACCAAATAAATATAATTTTTACCTTGGATATAAACCTTAGGTTTTCGAGAGTTGGACGCTTCACTTCAAATTCAATGAAAAAGTATTGGTATGAACAACATTAGACTTTTTGACAAAAAAATTGGTCGAGTAATTAATTTTTGCCTGTCATTTTATCATTTTGTAAAGATGCCTCGATACTTCTTAATATAAGCAATGACAAATACTATCATTGAGCAATAAGGGAGGTCAATGATAACAACATTTGCGGTAAAACACTCATGCTTTTCTTGTCACAATGGACATAAGACACACAATTTCCACATTTTCTTACTCAAAATAATAACTGTGTATTTGTTCCTAAAAAAAAGAAGAAAAAACACCATCGCAGTGGGAACCATCAAACTGGATACAGAACAAATCTTCAATAAATTTTCCAATGAAGCTATACAAATCAAAGGAGTGGCTGAACAGTAATGAACAGGCAACAACTCACCTATGTTAGAGTCGTTGCCCTTACAATGGCAGGTCTGGTTGCCACCCTTGCCATCGGAAATCTTTTTACCATTGCGACAAAAGGAATCTCAGTGTGTCTCCCCAGTGAGGACGACATCCATTGGTCCATCGACCCAATGCAAAAAGAAATTTTGTTCCGCACTACGTTTTCTGTAAAAAACCATGGTGTCTATGACATAAGGGACATCGGTGTATCCGCCCGTTTAGTAAAAGATAACACAAAGTCTTTGTTCACTTTTGAGAAAAAAGATATGGTAGTCTTACGAGGAAGCAACACAACCATTGATCTGTTGATCCCCATTAATCTTGACACCATTTCATTACTTGACTGGTTCAGCCTGATGTATTCAAAAACGACCCTTCAGCTGGTCCTTGATGTAGATGCATTATACATGTTTGGTCTCATTGAGTTTACTGCAAATGAGACAATTGAAGTCCCCTGGTCACCTCCCTTGTTCGACTTCTCGGAGAATTCAACGGTCCAGCAGGGTGTCAAAGGTCTCCGGACACTTTTGACTCTGGCACAGAACAAATCACTTGATTCCTTCTTAGATCTCATCTCGCTTTTTTCTCTTTCAGATCTCAATTTTACGACCGGGAACGGGTTTTCATTTTCCCTTTCTATAACCCCTCATTCGGAGTTTGTGAAAAACATCACCTGTCGAATAATCACCCCCTTATTTGTCACAGAGGGTTCTTTCGAATTTCTTGTGTCGTTTCTGATAGGGGTCGAAGACACAGGGTTCGTCTTTGAAATACAGGAGGCTTCAGTCCAGTATGTCGCCTAACAAACATCGTCTCTCACCAAAATCTGGGTTAGCGGTCCTCTTCTATCTCATTATCCCGCTCTGTTCACTCCTGCTTATCCTCCAGTTATATCCTGAACTACCACCAGAACGGTTCTATGCACGTATCTACTGGGTCATCCCAACGGCTACTGTCATCGTCATCTTTGCTCAGATTGGTTCATTGTACCAAAAAGGCGAGACAAAACGCTTTCTTTCAAATATCGGATTCACCATCGCCACCATCTTCTGGATGTTTGGTTTACTGGGAGGCGGGATTGTTATTACAACCCAATGGAATGAATATGAATTCTCTCTTCATATGACCCGATATGTGTTCCTCATCGCTTGTGTCGCAGCATTAAATGTCTCGTACTATACGCTTGAATGGAGGATCTATCGGAAAGAAAAACCATCGTTTGTGCATCATGAAAAGAAGACCACGAATATAAGTATCGAATAACAAGAAGAGTTGTGTATTTTTCACTGTATTTTAAATATTGAGAGTCGATATCAATTTGAAGATGTGTTGTCAAGAGGAAAGTGGGGAAAGGAGTATGACAAAAAATTCTCTTGATATCCTCAAGGATCGCTTATCAGTCAATGATTTTAAAAAAATAGCCAGACTCGATAACCCCTCAATGAACAAGTTCATTGCGACCTCCGTCGAGATCTGCAATCCTGAGAGAATCTTTGTCGGATCCGATTCGCCAGAGGATATTGGTTACACGCGGGAGGCTGCAGTCCGAAACCATGAGGAACAAAACCTTGCGATGCAAGGTCATACGATTCATTTCGATGGATACCATGACCAGGCGAGAGACAAGGTCCATACGAAATTCCTCCTTTCTTCAGGCAATAGTTTGGGGCCTGAGTTAAACACCATGGATCGGGAGGAAGGGCTAAGCGAATTAGCTCAGATTATGCAGAACATCATGGCAGGTCATGAGCTTTTCATTAAATTTTATTGTCTGGGACCAACCCACTCTCCTTTTTCTATCCCCTGCGTCCAACTGACTGACTCGGCCTATGTTGCTCATAGTGAGGACCTTTTATACCGGCAGGGATATCAAGAGTTCCTCAGAAAAAAGAACAACAATAATTTTTTCAAATTTGTTCATTCACAGGGGCAACTCGAAGAAGCCGGGCTTGGGTTACTCGTGAGTAAAAACATAGGAAAAAGACGGGTGTACATTGATCTTTGGGATGAAATCATCTACAGCATGAACACGCAGTATGGAGGCAATTCCATCGGATTAAAGAAACTGGCGATGCGTCTTGCCATCAACCGTTCTTCACAGGAACAATGGCTCGTGGAACATATGCTGGTGATGGGTGTACGGGGATCTAGGAGGAGGATCAGCTATTTCACAGGAGCGTTCCCCTCGATGTGCGGGAAAACCTCAACTGCGATGCTGAATGGGGAAACCATCATCGGTGATGACATCGCCTATCTTCGGTGTATCGATGGAAACGTCCATGCCGTGAATGTGGAAGCTGGGATTTTCGGTATCATCGAAGGAATAAGCCTAACCAATGATCCGTTACAATGGGACGCTTTGACCAAACCAGTGGAATTGATTTTTTCCAATGTGCTGGTCACCGAGGGAAATGAGGTTTATTGGAACGGCAAACCAGGGGTTCGTCCGAAGAGTGGTGTGAATTTTTCAGGGGAGTGGCATGAGGGAAAAATCGACTTCGAAGGAAAGGAAATCCTCCCGTCGCATAAGAACGCCCGGTTCACGTTTCGTCTCGATATTCTTCCGAATGTCGATGTGCATCTCCATGATCCACTTGGTGTGAAGGTCAAGGGGATTATTTATGGTGGGCGTGATTCAGATACCTCTGTGCCTGTCGAGGAGTCATTTGATTGGGTCCATGGGATAATTACCAAGGGAGCGTGTCTTGAGTCGGAGACGACCGCTGCTACGCTAGGAAAAGAAGGTGTCCGTGTCTTTAATCCGATGTCAAATCTGGATTTCCTGTCCATTCCTATCGGCAGGTATATTCAGAATAACCTGGATTTTGGCAATAGATTACCGTGTCCTCCTTGTATCTATTCTGTGAATTATTTCCTGAAGGGGAGAGACGGAGGCTGGTTAAACGAGAAAAATGATAAAGCGGTCTGGTTGAAGTGGATGGAGCTGCGTGTGAACAAAGAAGCAGAAGTACTATGCACACCAACAGGGTTTATCCCCTTGTTCTCCGATCTTGTGAGATTGTTTGAACAAGTGCTTCATAAAAAATATGAAAAGCACCAGTACATCACACAATTTTCCACCCGGGTTAATGAGAACCTTGGAAAAATACAGCGCATGCAGACTATCTTCCGTACACGGGTGCTTGACACACCTGATATCGTCTTTAGGGTCCTGAAGGACCAACAGATCCGGTTACTCGATGCACAAGCCGTCTATGGGGACTATATTTCACCGGAAGAATGGTGAGGTACCGTACTAAGCCTTGCTATTTTGATGACAGTAAAACACGTTAGAAAGATATATAAAAATATATATTATACTTTCTTAGCGAACTCATCAAGCTTTGCCTCCCAGTCCCCTAGAAAAGCGTTTCCACTGGACATATTTTTTCCTATCCGAAAATCTATCTCTGCAATTTTCACCATGTTCTTTTGAGAAAGAAGCTTCTCCATCTTGGCTAGTTTACTCTTTTTCATTGCATGGGTGTTCATAATCCCATATTTCTTCCCATCCATCCTAGAAATTTTCTTCATAAAAGATTTCATGTTGCTTTGCAGGGTAAATTTTTCTGCTGCAGCTGAGAAGATATACACATCTGCGTTTGGTAAAGCAGTTGGGTTTGTTTGCCCGGTCATAAAAATCTGTGTCTCCCCACCGTTCTTTTTTAATTTCTCTGCTAAGGACTCAACTAGTTTTTTATTATGTCCATACCGTGACCAATAGACCATGACATACTTCATGTGCTCACCAAAACCTGATTGACATGCCTCTATAAATAGATAACAGAAAAGTATTGCTCCTACGAACTAGTTGAAAAAAAATACCTAGGGATTGAAAATGGAAATCGGTGTTGTTTTTCAGATGGGTTCTTCCCATTTCATGATTCAAAATAATCTAAAAGCCGGGCGTCGTGTAATCGTTTTCTCACCAAAGGATACAGGGTTATTTCTTCTTCCTCAACCATAACCTCTTCCAAATTCATCACTTTCAAGCGTTGGAATAAACACTGTTTCTTTTGTCGATTGCCAGACACAAGTGCGATATTGAAACTCATCTGATACTCTCTTAAAAACTGCAAGGCGTTTATTTGGTACTCGAATCCGTCTTTTGCTCCTGTTAACAGAGAGAATTCTTCAGCATCAGCACCCTTGAGACATACTCGTATATGAAGATGCTGAAATGATGATAAATCCTCAACATATTGTTTATCACAACCCAGAAGCATTCCATTGGTTTCCAAGATAAACAGATATTTTTTTGGAACCGTTTCAAGGACTTCAAGGAGATGTTCTTTGCCAATGGTCGGTTCTCCCCCAGAGATCCGGAGTTGATGGTATCCTTTTGAATCCGCGATACGTGTCAGTTTTTCTGCAACCTCTTTCGCTGTATAAAACTCACCGGTTTCCCCTGCGTTCCAAACACTTGCACTGGACCAACAGAACGTACAGCGCAGGTTACAGCCAACCGTATCAGCAGTGGCAATCCCTCCATAGAACCCCGTCGGTCTGAACCGGTAATACTTCTTCGAGCCGTTTCTCACTACCAGTTCTTCTGTTTTTTTTGATAATTCAAAGGGATCATACATGCGCTGCGTCACTGAGACATTATCGAATGATGACAAAGAAGAAAACGACAATCCCGGAGGCGGTCTTTGTCACTGGCTCGATTCCTTGTTTTTCTGCGACGATTGTAATGGTAACCTTACCAAATCCAATAATTGGTTTGTTGGTGATAATCACTTCGTCTCCTGCAGCAATGGACTCAATCTGACCTGTTTTTTGTTTTCCCAACAGGATAAAACCACCATCAAGGGTGATACTCCAATTGACATCGGTCACATCAGCATTGGACGGATTTTTTATTTCTGCGGATATTTTCAGCAATCCACCAGAGATATTCCCAATCGCTAACGTCTGCTGGCCCTCAGTGACCGTGATGTAGCCTGCTTTTGTTTCTGTGTCAGAGACCATCCCATCGGAGACCATCAGCGATACCGTATAGGAGCCTTGTTGCGTATAGACCCATGTTGGATTCTGGTCTTCAGAATCGATGGTCCCATCGTTATCAAAGTCCCATTCCCACGACAGAATCGTTGTATTCTCTGCATAGGATGCGTCAGTGAAAAGGACGGTCAACGGAGCGGCCCCATTCGTGGGGTCTGCACTGAACTCTGCAGTGATTTTCACACGCGTCCCACCAGAGTAACAGACGACTTCACCATAACGCCCCCCGACAATGAGTTCCATCGAGGTATCCCCAACGATATCAGGGAGGACCGTAATAGCATCCACAGGAGCACTAAACGGTCCTGACTGAACTATAGTCCCGTCAAAACCATCAAGGAAATACCAGTTATTATTGGTGTATAAGGTCCCAACGACAACATCATTGATGCCATCCCAGGTGACATCATCGATTCGTTCCACCATCGCAGGTTTGTCATCCACATACGCGCTCCAAACAAATCCACCGGTCAACCCATCGATGAGATAGGTTATATGGCCACTTCCATAGGCTAAGAGCGCAGGCATGATGTCAGGATGGCTGTCGCCGTTGACATCATCAAGTTTTGCGAATCGGGTGATGATCACATTCCCGCAGCTGTTCTGCCATATTTCTCCACCATTAGTGACATCTAACCCATAGATGTATCCAATAAAATCACCAGCGATGACATCATTTATACCATCACCAGAGACATCATCTATCTGTTCCAGTGCCCAGACGGATGAGCCTTCCACCGTATGAGTCCAGAGAGAAGAGCCTGTTGCTCCATTGATCCCAACAACCTTCCCGATGGTTTCAGCTTCATTGGATGCACCAGCGACCGCATCAGGATGATCATCACCAGTGCAATCCTCAATACCGATCACGGAGAACACCGGCCCATTCAAGGGGCATTCCCAGATAGAGACACCAGTCAATCCATCAAGACAGTACACCCGTTTTGGTCCTGTATCTGATGAGTCATCACCGGTTGCTGCAAGCACATCGATGATTCCATCATCGTTATAATCATACTGACAATCGACTTGATAGACCCATCCACCACCGCCATATTCATGGGTGTCATGCTGCCAGAGTATCTGACCAGTTCTCCCAGAGAGAGTGATGATGGAACGTCCACCCCAGGCGGTTCCAACAACAACATCCTGATACCCATCATTGTCTATATCCTGGGTCAAGGAAATGTCCAATTGTGAATACACTGACCCAATCGGCATTTCCCAAAGCGCGTCTGCATTCAAATGCGAGTTTCCATTCATACAGCGAACAAAATCATCTTCTGAACAAATGATAAGATCGCTTCGTCCATCGCCATTCACATCATCAATGGATGCCATAGCCTTGGGGCTATTATCGATTGGATCATCTGGGATTTGATATTGCCAGATGATGTCTCCGATCGGATAGGTATTGGACACACCAGTCCCCTGCAGCGTCACATAGGAAGGGTTTGCATCAGGGTCATTACTCATAACGGTAAGAGTTCCGGTATAGGGAATCGCATCTTCGGGTTGGAACCACACACCGATTTTCACAGAAGAAAGGATACCGATTGTGATGGGGTAGGTGAGGCTGTCTTCCACGGTGAAATGAGCATCATCACAAGAGATATCAGAGATAATCAAGGATTCATCTCCAAGGTTTGCTATCTGCATGAACCATCGTGTATTCGCATGAAGACGCACTGATCCATAGTTGTGAGATATTTCGGGGAAATAGATATCAGGACCAGGGTTCATCGCATTACCTACCAGATTAATCTGAACCGTTGGGTGAAGAGGATCATTTGAAAAGACCGATGCATTGGCGTTTAAGGGACCGTACTGGAGGGGTGCATAGATGAGCGGAAGGAAGGTTTGGTTCCCAGGTGTAATCGTGAGAGGAAATGTTGCTGGACAGGTCACATACGCTGAGCCAGTGATGGTGACATCAGTAATGACCAGTGGTGCTGTACCGGTGTTCTGCACGGTTGCGTCCCAAGAAATCGACTCACCAACGGTGACCGCCCCGTAGTTATGAAACGTTTCTACGACATTTATTGCAGGAGTACCACCGCCTAACAAATCGACTTTATACAGATAATCGTACGCCCCTTCGCCGTTATCACAATACCAGAGATACTGACCATCCCAAGCGATACCTGCGGGGTCAACACCCTCCGAGCCATGACTTTCCACCACCGCTCCAGAGGTGGTATCTATCTTATAGAGCGTATCACCCCAGTAATCCGCCATCCAAAGGAACCCATTTTCCATACACAAATCCCATGGTTGATTATCAGGAGCCGTAAATTGCTGCAGTATGTTTCCTGAGGTATCCACCTTATAAATCACACTAGGGTCAGGATAGTACTGAGCAACCCAGAAATCTCCGTTATCATACGCTATCCCAGACATGTAATGAGCAGGAAGGTTGAACTCATAGAGTATGTTTCCATTCCAATCCAGTTTCATTGCTTTTGCGGGAGTGGAGCTGCTCCCAGGGTGGTCAGTCACCCAGAGATATTCCCCATCATAGGTCAGTCCATAGGTATCGTCCTGCGGACCCGTAAATAGTAGCGAATAGCCCCCGGTCTGTGGATTTATCTGATAAATGTTATTTCCTGCAACACCGTAGATCCCACAGTAGAGATATGTTCCGTCATATGCTAGGCCTGATGCATCTGCAATGATCGGAAATGTCTGCACGATAGACCAGATCCGTGATGGATTCGGACGTCCCAACGCAAGTTGATACTGGTATGTTGAAACATCATCGATGGAAGCAAAACTTTTCTCTCCGATAGTCTGAGTCGTTTCTTTATGGTCGCTTGCAGAACCAGGTAGCCCAATTCCTCCGATAAAAAGGGAGATGATAATTCCATACACAATTATTTTTTTCATGGTATCACGTAGAAGTGTTTTTATT
>CAZLDE010000038.1:0-10492 GCA_964558215.1 uncultured Thermoplasmatales archaeon | reverse complement strand
CTCATACACAACAAAATACCGTGTCAAGCTTCGATGGGCTTTTATTGCATAGGTATCAACAAACGAGAGATAGTCTTCACCGATTGTGCGTATTTCTTCATTGGAAAGCCCGACGACAGCTCGTCTGTTTTTCTTCAGTACCTTTGCAATCGTTTCAAAGGCTCGATTATACAACTTGGGGAGTTGCTCGCCTTTTGTCGTGGTCGCACGTGCATAGGGAAAATCTGTAACTACCGCATCGACTGATGAAACATAGGTAGGAATGTCTCCGATGTCTGCACAATATAATCTGTAGTTCTTTAAGTGATAATATTCAAGGTTTTTTTGACATCCCTCAATCATTTTCTTCTCAATGTCACTTCCTATTACCTTGACACCTAGAAACCCGGCTTCCAGCAAAATCCCTCCGGTACCGCAGAAAGGATCAAGGATTGTTTCTGTTTTTCTTATTGCTGATAGATTCACAAGAGCACGAGCAATTTTCGGATGAAGGGTCACAGGTGAAAGGAACGGGCGTAAATGACCTCGCCTCTTCTGAAACTGACCCAGGTCAAGACTTGTTTTTTTTATACCGATAAAGGCATTATCCGGTGTAAGAACAACGCGAAGCTCTATAGTAGGACAGGTGAGGTTGACTAAACGGTTTTTCGTATAGACGTCACCTAAACGGTCAATGAGCTGCTGAGAAGAAATCGACGAGGAACGATTGTTACATCGGATAGCAATCGAACCCTGTTCCAACAGGGGATGTTTCTCAGCGGTCCTTACAATTTCATCAATGTTCGCAGCACAGGAAAAAAGGAATGAGTCTATTACAAACGTCATGGCAAGTCTTTGGGTGAGCCGCTGGATGAGAGAATCATCTGATTTGACTTCAACAACAAGAACATCCTCATTTGAATGAACCACGCTATAACAAATACCCTCCGCTTCAAGCGTAGCACGTACCTCAGATTGCGGGAGTGTTTTGTGTTCTTTGGAAAGCTCGAAGAGTAGTTTCATCGGGACTCAAGCGACCTGAAGACTCCAAATGCCAGACTGCTAATAAAACAATAGGTTAAAGTCATAAGGAGGAAGACGGGTGACAAAAAGGGTTACTTTTCATTAGGTTCGTCGGTTTTTTTCTTCTTCAAGTTCTTCTTTAACGCTTCATCAACCTTATATTTCGTATCATGCTCACCTTCGAACCATTTCCCATCTGTTTTCTGATCGATTTTCCCAGTGAGTTCATCAAGCTTATACCGCATATATTCCTGACCTTTGAACCATTCATCCTGTTGTTTTTTCTGTTCCTCAGGTTCTTGTTTTTGTTCGTTCTCCTCAGAAATGTATGTCGTTTCCTTTTTTTTCACTTGGACCGGGATGCGTATCTCCTCGACCCTTGGTTCAAGACTATTGACTGAGAAATCTCGTTTCTCCTTTTCAGGAATCCGTGCTGGCTCGTTTTTATAACGAAGTTTGACCTGGGGTTGTGACGGAAGATCAGAAGAAAATTCTTTTTGTTTTTGCTGTGAGGTTTGTTGATTTTTTTTCTGTCTGAAAAGGACATAGACAATGGATAAGATGACTACAAGGACCGCTAGAAGAATTGGGAGGATCTGAAGGAACTGGGAGGAACCAAGCTCGAAAAAAGATCCTTGTGCACTGTCAATCCGGATGGAGGTTGATCCGGGAAGATAACCGCTTTTGATCACCTGGATGTTTGCGGTGCTAAACAAGTCAATCTCAGGTGCAGCAACAAAAGCGTTCCCCTGCGAATCCGTCGATACTGGTGCTGCATCCTCCGAGACATAGACAAAAGCACCTTGAACAGGCTGATTGTTTTGGTCAGTCACCGTGACTTGGAACTGTTGTTTTTCTTCAACAGATCCTCGGTCAGTAATGACAAACAATTCACCTCTCAGGACAGCGATTTCAAGGGATGCTGATTGATACCCCTCTTTTGATGCCGTGATGATAAACGAATCTGTTATTTCAAAAACAGGGGCATTTATGGTTATATACGGTTCGGTCAGGCTCGTCACATAGATTGATCCCAATATACTGAGATTGACGCCCAGGATAATTGATTCGTTCTGCGTGCTAACAGTAATATCATAGGTTTTTCCTTCAAATATGATACTGCCTGCTTCCTTATTCCAGTCATCTGAATCAAAGACATCAATGATAAGTGTTGGTTCATCCTGCGCAACTGCAACAACACCAAAGACCGCACTTACAACAATGAATGCCACAATGCACTTCAGAAAACAAATGAATGTTCTTTGATACACGGAAATCCTCATCAACAACCTTTGAATGCTCTATGCGAAAATGCGGTAATACGTATTTATGTTTTTTGAAGTAAAGAACGAGAACAGAAAGTGAGGTTTATTTTTCAGCCAGGCGTTTCTTCAACTCTGTGATGATATCAACCGGGCTTGGATCAACACCTCGTAACACCGCAAGGTAACAGCTGGTGAAATCACCAAGGCACATGAGGTACATCATTTTTGCTAGTTGGCTTTTGCCTTTTGGTTGGACTTCAAGGACGGCTCCTGCGGTATTATGGAAGAGGTCACGCATGAAATTCAACCGAGTCGTCATATCGATGCTCTCCTCATCCTTATCTCGCATCAGAATACAGGAGAACTGTTTTGATATCTCAGGGTTCGCGGACCAGCCGACGATATCATTATGGTTACATTCAGGAACAATATCTGCCCGAGCAATCACCTTACTGTTTTCGTTGAGCTGATGGCGCCATCGAATCGCAATGGGGGTGTAGATGCCCCATCCATAGATCTGTGGGATGCTGGAAAAGATCTTTTTCGCGATTTGTTTCGCTAGATTGCTTTCCTCAGGTACTACTTTGTTGTTCATAGCGACAAAATCCTTCGTCACCGCGATCGTCTCTTCGATATCAGCGTCAATCGTGGATTTCAACAACCCTAATTTTTTTAAGAAGATAAGTGAAGGAAACAGCAGATACGCGGTTGCTGCACGAGGCTGAATCCCGGCGGGTATTTTTACGAAGGGGACTTGACGTTTCTCAGCAAGATCCTGCAGTTTGCCACCGGTAGAGATACAAATGATTTTGCATTTTTTCTGATAAGCGATTTTAAAGGAGCTGAGGGTTTCGTCTGTGTTGCCTGAGTAACTGATGCATATCACAAGCGTGTCCTTGTTTACCCATTTTGGGAGATCATATTCTCGGTTAACCAATAGAGGAACATCGAGTTTATCCCGTAATAAACTTGTCATAATATCCCCCGAGATCGCAGAAGCACCCATCCCGGCAATAATTACATTGTCGATTTTAAGAAAGGTGAACCGCTCTGTTGCTTCGGCAATCGCCAGAGATTCTTTAATTTGCTCGGGGAAACGAGCAAGCCCATCAAGCATGTTTGCTTTGTCGATTAGAGTGATTTTTTCACTATCATTTACCATCATCTTTTATCATCTCATCTCTCTTCATTGTTGATATTGCGAGCAACGAAGCGAGAAAGCCAAATCATACGGTGTATTCAAAAATATTTCTATTTCGCATCCTGCATTGGTATCTTCTGTGTTAAAAAAGGATTAAAAACTCCTGTTTCTTACACTCTTACACATGACGTATGTTCAGGGCGAGATTCTCACAAAAGATGGTTTTGTCACAGGGTATCTTGAGTGTGGTAAAGACAACAGAATCGGTGAAATACAAAAGGGAACTCCACCGGAAAAACCAATCGCGAAAGGGCTCATCATCCCCTCATGTATCAACGCCCATACTCATCTTGGGGACTCATTCATACGGTTTAAGAAGCTTGATCTGCCACACAATGTAAAGGATCTTGTAGCACCTCCGACTGGATTGAAATATCAATTACTAAAAGAAGCAACCGAGCAGGAGATCCTGGAAGGAATCCAAGCATCGCTGTCTGAGATGGTCGCTGCAGGGACGTCCTGTTTTTGTGATTTTCGCGAGGAAGGATTGATCGGGGTATTCAAGCTCAGGAAAGCCATGAAAACCTATGGAATCAATTCATTGATCCTGTCTCGTCCCTCGAAGATGACGTATGAAAAAGAGGAACTTGATCGACTGCTACAAAGCTCAGATGGAATTGGTTTAAGCAGCATCTCGGATTGGGAGCGTTCTGAAATCGAAAAGATAGCACATCATGTCCGGAGAAAGAAAAAACTCTTTGCTCTGCATACCAGTGAGGTAGACCGCGAGGATATCGACGAGGTATTAGATCTTCATCCTAATCTTCTGGTCCATATGATAGCAGCGACACAAGCAGATCTTGAAAGGGTCAAAGATGCAGGGGTTCCGGTTGTTATCTGTCCGCGATCCTATCTGTTTTTCCATCTGAAAATCAATCTAGAGCGTATGAAAAAAACAGGTGTATCTCTTCTCCTTGGCACCGATAATGGGATGATCAACACACCTGATGTGTTACAGGAGGTACGGCTGTTACGTACGACCGGTGTTTTCTGTCTTGAAGAGTTGTTGACAATTGTTACGTATACTCCAAGGAAAGCTTTAAATTTAGAAGACTGCATTCAGGGTCGCGACCTATCAGAAAACGTTGTTGTTTTAGAGAGAGACTCTTTAAAACCAGTATATGTCTCAAAATAGGTAGGGACGAGAGGGATTATCATGATGAAAATAGAAAACGCGATGTCAAAAGAGTTGATTGTTGGATATGTCCCAGGTACCATCCGTGAAGCATTAAAGACCCTGGCAAAACACAATGTCTCTGGGATGCCGATCCTTAAAAAAGACACAAAGAAAGTGGCCGGTGTTCTCACACGTTCCGATATTTTCAAAAACCCTGATGAGGAACAAATCGCGTTAATCATGAGTACAAAACCATACACCGTGATGAAAGACGAAAACCTCTCAACAGCAGCAAAGTTACTCTATGAGCATCGTATCCATGGTCTACCTGTGATCGATAAACGGAAAAATCTTGTTGGCATCATTAGTCCGACCGATATCCTCACGGCATTAGATGATAGTTACGATGATATCGTGGACAATTACTTCACAAGAAACCTTGTCCCCGTGTATCAAGAAACGCCAATCACCATCATCATGGAGATCATCAATGTAACCAGTGAAACCGCACTACCGATCTTAAATAAAGAATGTGAGCTTGCTGGTATCGTCAGTGAAGGTGATTTGTTCAAACTGAGCCATATCAAAGAAAGCGTGTCACAGACAAATCTTGGTATGGGCGGCGATGAGGATGATTGGACCTGGGAAGGAATCAGGGATACGATCAGGTTGTATTATTCCACGACAAAAGTGGATCTCCCACCAGTCGCTGTCAAAGAAATCATGATAACAAACGTCATTAAAGCCTATAAGAACGACCCGATCTCTGAAATCGCAAGCAAGATGATCAAAAATAAAATCAGCCATGTCCCCGTGGTTAGCCCGGAGAATAAACTCCTCGGGATGGTCACCGATATCGATCTTATGGCATGCATGTTTAAATCCTCCAAATGAATTTCCTTTTTCTAACGCAGGGAGACGTTTACTGATGCCACAGGATATCTACGATAAAATCATGATGGTTGCGAAAAGGAGAGGGTTCATCTATCCTTCGTTTGAAATCTATGGTGGTATCGCCGGGTTCTACGACTATGGACCGCTGGGTTCCCAATTGAAAAACAATGTGGAGAATCTCTGGAGACGATTGTATCTGTTACAGGACCACTGCATCGAGATTAACACACCGACCATCACCTTATATGAGGTATTAAAAGCCTCGGGGCATGTCGAGGAGTTCACAGATCTTACCGTCGATTGCAGTCGCTGTAAACGATCCTACAAAGTCGAAGATATCATAGAAAAAGGAACCTCTATAGAACAAGCTGTACAAGAAAACAAAATCATCTGCCCCACCTGCAAAACCCGCCTACAGGACGCCCATCCAGTGAACCTTATGTTCTCAACAACAATAGGTATTGGTGAGGGACGCAAAGCGTTTCTCCGTCCTGAGACCGCACAAGGTATTTTTACAAACTTCCATCTCCTCTATCAATATAACCGTAAAAAACTTCCCTTCGGGGTTGTCCAAATAGGAAAAGGATATCGAAATGAAATCTCCCCGCGTCAGGGAACATTACGACAACGGGAGTTTTCCATGGCCGAAGCAGAGGTGTTCTTCGACCCTCATGATAAGACCCATCCTTATTTTGATACGATAAAGGACAAAGAATTATACCTTTTCGATAATGAAAAAGAATGGAAAGTCAGCGTCGCCGATGCAGTGAAAAAGAAAATCATCAACAACCAGGCGTTAGCATATTATATGCATCTGACTCAGGAGTTCCTCTTCACCGCAGGAGTCGATCCAAAGAAGTTTCGTTTCCGGAAACACGGGGCGGACGAGTTAGCCCATTATGCGACCGAATGCTGGGATGCAGAACTCTTCAGTGAACGGTTCGGATGGGTGGAATGTGTCGGGATTGCTGACCGGTCCGCCTATGATCTCAATGCGCATATCGACTCCACTCACGTTGATATGTACTCGTTACGAGCCTTTGATCACCCACGTGAGCTTATCATGAAAAAGGTTGTCCCAAAAATGAATATGCTTGGTCCTCGGTTTGGTGGCAAAGCAGGGAAAATCAAGGAACAACTGGAACAGATGGATACAGCCTCCGCAAAGAATATTACCATCACCATCGACGGGGAACCTATCGACATCCCAAAAGAATGCTACGACATCGTTGAAGTCAGAGAAAAACAAACTGGGGAGAAATTCGTACCTCATGTCATTGAGCCATCGTATGGGATCGATCGAGTCCTGTACTTCCTCCTTGAGCACAACTATGTCGAGGAAAAGAAAAACGAGGAGGATTACACGATTTTAAAATTGAATCCTCTGGTCGCACCTATTAAAGTCGGGGTCTTTCCATTGATTGGCGATGACAACCTTATTGCAATCGCACAAGACATTGATAGTTCTTTAAGAAAAGAAGGGATTGCAACGTTTTATGATGAGAGCGGGACAATCGGCCGACGATACGCACGTATGGACGAGATAGGAACACCATTCTGCATTACAATTGATCATGATTCTTTGACCGATAATCAAGTCACCGTCAGAAATCGTGATACAACCAAACAAGAAAGGGTAAAAAGGCAGGATATCGTCCCCTATTTCAAGAGTAAGATATCCTTCAGTTTGTGTTAAAAGGTTTTCATTGTTTTTTCAACTATTGCTAACGATTCATCGATTTCTTCTGGAGTGATGTTCAACGGTGGCCGGAATCGTATCGTCACAGAGCCACACGTCAGAACAAGAAGTCCGTTACCATAGAGCTGACCCTGGAGTTTATCGCGCAGTTCAGGGGTTGGTAAATCAAAAGCACACATCAGACCTTTGCCTCGCGCATTTGAGATCTTCTGCGGGTACTTCATCTGGATTGCCTCAAGACCAGCAAGCAAGTGTTTCCCTTGAGTCTCTGCATTTTTCACAAGGTGTTCCTCTTCGATGATCTCAAGGTATTTCTGACAGCGAACCATATCTGCAAGATTCCCACCCCAAGTGGAATTTAGTCTACTTGGGATGGCAAAAACGTTGTCTTTGACTTCATCCACACGATTACTTACCATGATACCGCAGATCTGTGTTTTCTTCCCGAAGGCAAGGATATCGGGTTCAAAATCAAAATGCTGATACGCCCACATCTTCCCTGTCAATCCCACACCACTTTGAACCTCATCGATGATAAACATCATCTCATACTCATCGCAGAGTTTGCGGAGTTGTAGGAAAAACTCCTTGCGGAAATGGTTATCCCCCCCTTCACCCTGAATTGGTTCAATGATAAGGGCTGCGATATCATCTGGGTTCTGCGCAACTACTTCCTGTATCTGTTCGACTGCATGTTGTTCCCGTCCCTGAAGATCTTTCAGATTCGCGTCGGTAATGGGAAATCGAATCATTGGGTTGTCGATCCGTGGCCAGTTAAACTTAGTAAAATACTTAGTCTTATTTTGATTAAACGTGTTGGTCATCGAAAGGGTGTAACCTGTCCGCCCATGAAACGCATCCTTGAAATGAATCACTTGCCTTCCTTTCTTCCCGTTCCCTCGTTCAATGTTTTTCCGTATCTTCCAGTCAAACGCAGTCTTAATACCATTTTCTATTGCAAGAGCGCCACCTGCGATGAAAAAGAGGTGATGGAAATGCTTCGGCATAGCGTATTTTCCAAAAGCGTCAACAAATTCAGCCATTTCAACGGTGTAAACATCAGAGTTTGTGGGATTGTTAATCGCGATTTCTCCCATTTTTTTTATGAAATCCGGCGTGGTCATCTCAGGGTGGTTACATCCAACTGGTGCGGTTGCAAAAAAAGAGAAACCATCAAGGAAATATCGTCCCGTACGGGAGTCATAGATTCTGCATCCTTTACTTTTCTTAAGATCCAAAACAAGGTCAAATCCGTCAGCAAGCATGTATTTTCCAAGTGTCGCATGGACATCTGTTGGTTTCATCGTCATACTCCCAATGCTCCTTTAAAAAAAAGGACTGTACTCTGTTTGAGCGGTATATGTCGTAGTTATAAAATGATATCGGTCGAATAAGAAGAGACGGAGACTTAACTTTGCAAAAGCTTTGTTTTCTCCTTAAACGTCACACCGAGCTCTTCGAGTTCATCTAAAATAGGGTTATAGATCTCCGGTACGACCGGGATATGAACACCAGTCAGGGTAATCTGTTTATTCAATATCATCTTTACAGCAATCGCAGCAGGTAAAGCTACCGTTCGAGCAACTGAAGTATCCTGGTCAGGAATCCCGTAATCAACCAACGTGGAGGTAACATACTCTTTTTTCGAGGGATATTCGGCGATGAACTCGTGATGCATGACGACCATATCTCGTTCATGAGAGCCCATCGACATCTTTTGTAAGGTCAACACATTGAGGTAATCTAAGGGGTTGTTTTTATCCTGGGGGAGTTGTTCGTCGCCAAAAAGACCGAGCCATTCAAGTCGTTTGATAACCGCACTATATGCTTTAAGCCCTAGGTGTTTCGCGGTTTCTCGCGGGAGATTATCGTTTTGTTTAGCACCAATGAGCCGCCTGGTGAGATCCCCATAGGTTTTCCCATGGAAGTCTTTCGGTAATTCCTCGCTTAACCAGCCTAGAGCAGCGATCGCTCTGAGGGTCTCGCACCATCCAGTCATCCGATACGTCCCGCGATAAACAGTTCTTGCATGACTCAAACCATAGATGTCCTTATACGGGATTGAATTGCGGTTTGGATAGTTTTCAAATGTTCCGACACCATCGATATTCTGCAGGTAATAGTTTTCAAAGAGTTGCTCACCAGGTATGGAGACTTCTTTACCGTTTTCAAGCCATTTAGCGGCATTGCGTGATGCGAGTAAAACACCACGGGGTGACCATGAGAATTTGTATCCGAACGGGTTGTTGTTGGCCTCATGAGCGGGGAGCGCCCCTGTGGTGGATTTGAAACTCACGACTTTCCCGTTTTTCTTTTCAATATCATGGATGATTCTCATCGCTGACATATGATCAATCCCAGGGTCAAGCCCGCATTCATTCAGAATCAGGATCCCTGCCGATTTTGCCTTTTGGTCAAGGGCATGCATCGCATCGCTGACATAGGATGTAGTTATCATCTGTTTCTTGTGTCGTATGCACATCTCCGCTACCTTCACATGATAGGTATAGGGTAAAAGGCTGACAACGACATCTGCTTTGGAGACGAACGCCTCTACTTTCACATCATCGTTGACATCTAATGAAAATGCTTCACCCTGTGGGTGACCATCGATCATCTGTTCTGCTTTACTGACAGTCCTGCTTGCCATGATCACATGATAGTCAGGTTGGTCTAAGAGGTACCGAATCATCGGTCGTGTCACCATGCCTGCGCCAAGAACAAGTATTGTCTTCATTTTTCATGCCTCCAAATAGGTGGAATTGCTAAGCAGCGAATCAAATGACCTTATAAATATTTGTTGATGTAGGAATATGCAGGGGTGAGCTTACCTTTATAGAGGACGACTGCGTTTTTAATCTCAGTAGGCAAAGCAATAGAATCAAAATCATCGACCGTGAAGTCTGCTTCCATGATATCAGGGATGAAACGCAGCAGGGTCTGGCTAAACGACTCAGAGGATTCCTTTGGGAGTTCACAGGGAAGATTATCCACCGCCATGACGACGAGCCCCTCTCCTTCGTACCCATCCTTGATTGTATCGGTCAATGGATTGTATACAAACACAGGGTTATCAGGAGAAGTGGTTTTCTCGGTGAACTCGATTGCTCCATTGACGTCTGCACTGACATCCCCTATAATCTTCAAACGAACTTTATCCTTGTTGCTTGACATTTTTTTGGCATATTGCTTTGTGAGAAGATTAGGGTACTGTGGACTCCAATAGATGCAGTTCATCAGGACAGTGAGATAAGGAAGATATTGGTCGAATATTGAGTGATATCCTTCAGGGTGTTTGTAATAGCTGTCTCTTA
>CAZLDE010000037.1:0-10578 GCA_964558215.1 uncultured Thermoplasmatales archaeon | reverse complement strand
TGGTTTCTTTCACTTCAACAGTTGCGTTTCAGACGATTCACTCCCCAGAGAATTCCATGGTCTCACCGTTGTTTTCCCGTCGATTAGAAACCATTCTCTCAGATGAAAACCTTCCTGCGTTCTCCTCAGCGTACATTGGGAAACATAGACCCGTGGGAATCCTCCTTCCGACGCGAGATATTCTTACAGAAAATCTCGTCGAACAACTCACAAGTAAAGCACTTTCAGAAGAAGGAGGGTTCATTGGTAATGACCTCAACGAGAAATGGGACTGTATTTGTCATATCGCAAAAAACCATCTGTCAGAAATAAACAGAATCATCCGGGAGGATTACACCGGTTATCAGAAACTCATAGACGAGTTCTCGTCGCTTTCTGAGCGGGATGCGAAAACACGACTTCTTGAGGTAATCCACTCCATTGATTCCGAGGAACTCCAAGAAAACGATGAGACGAGGACCTCAAATCGGTTATCAACCAATATCACCACAGGACCTCTGTGTAATATCACGAGTGGTCAGTTTTGTCAGATAACGTCCCAGCCGATTTGTCAGATTACCACTCAGCCGATCTGTTCCCTTACTAAGGGATTCTTTTGTTGGACCATTTATGGGCCGATCTGTCCGACCACGGGGATTAAATGCCATCCACCAACTTCTCGTAAGATACTGTGTAGTATTTTTACCGCTGCAGGAAAACTATTAAAGAGCATTATACTTGTCCTGCTGCTTGCAACAGTGGTGTTTGTTCCACTTGCGATCCTTACTATCGGGGTTATCACGGTGTTTAACCCGGAGAGATGTGATCAGATGCGTCAGCGGATCACCCTTTGGTTTAACTGCACAGCCCCCGAATAACTATCGTGTAACCATAAAAAAAGATGTGAGAGAATGGCTGAAAAGATATCTGAAAAACCAAAAAAAGAGAAATCAAAAAACGAGGAGCCGAATCAATCACGATCCTCCTATACGATGAATGAGGTCTTTAAAATCACCGATGATCTCTTCACGCTTTCAAAAGAACGGGAATATCCTCTTGGCGCGTTTATCCATGGGTTAATTTTTGCATTGGAGTTCGCACAGCAATCGTATCGTATCCCGCCTCAGCAGCTGGCAGAGATTAAACGTGATTGCAGGCGCTATGTTGATGAGATCGTCCGGACAAATCCGTTGAAAGACGCAACCGAACCAAAGAAAAAATAGCTTTGATTCTCATCGAGTATCATTTGCAGATCAATCTCCCGTTCATGAGAGATGATTGAAAACCAGAGATTTCATCGCTTTTTGCAGTTTCTTTCCTCTTCATCTAGGGAGAAAAAAGAAAGGTTCTCTGTGATCTGAAAATCCTTTTTCCCTGTTTTTCTTTGATTTATCATCTTGAGAAGATTTAAAAAGGGGAATATTTGTTATAGTATTAGTAAGAATGTCGATAATGCAGGGGGAAAATCATGAAAGCATCCTTTTTTAGGAAAAAAGGATTCATTCTTGGTAGTCTCATAGTGTTGCTCTGTACATCAACGATACCTGCCATGGGCCGAAACCCTGTGATCATCTTTCCTTCGGATGGTGATTATCAGACAAATGGACTAGTATTCAATGACAATTTCACGGTCCCTGATTGCGTTCAAATCGGAGATATCGTGTTAATCGATTTCTGGGTCGATCAATCCAACCTCTGGAAAAGACCGGGGTTGTATAATGAACATAGCGCTATCTACATCGGCAACAACACCCTTATTGAGGCTAATGGAGTCGTTCGATATAGAAATTATTCGCTTTTTCATGAGTACGCAAAAAACCTAGCGTTTTTACGAGTGAAAACCGCCAGTGAATCCCAAAGGACTGCTGCCGTGGAATGGGCGAAAAGCAAGATTGGTTTTTCGTACCAAGGGTTTTTTGATTACCCCTGGTTTGGTCTGAAAATCGCAAATACGGATAGAAGGATTCCGACGGCAAACGAATTCTACTGCATGGAGTTGCTCTGGGCAGCGTATTACACGCAAGGAATCGATATCGATCGGAACGGATGGAAATTTCCCTGTTGGGTCGATGGTAACGATATCATTTATGATGATGATATTGAGATCATTTACCGGGAAGTTGCTGATAGCACCGAGATTATCAAACCATATAAGGGGGTGTATCTGGTGAATAGAAAAATCGCGTACAATCCTTATTTCACCATGGTCTTTGGGGTTATCGACATCGAAGTCAACACGTCTAATGAGAACGTCACCCATGTTGATTTCTATATTGATACGGTCTACGAGGGAACCGATACGACACCGCCGTTTAGCTGGCGTTGGGATGAGAAAGGATCTGGGAAAAAATCAATTCGTGCAGTCGCAGGTGACGATTTTGGGAACGAGTATTCTGCTAGGCTTGTCGTCCTGAAGGTTTTTTAATCATTTTTTCATTGTTTAAGGGTATCACCAGAAGGGACATATGTCCTGTCCTAACAAAAGAATGCAGGTACGTATGCATCCATAAACTATAAAAAAACAAACACCATGTGTTTTTGTAAAGTAAAGGATGGTGTTCGTGGATGGGAAATAATGAATACAAGACTAAAGTTAAACTTGATTATATCCAAGATTTTGAGATGATGTTTGAGCGGATGAAGGTTGATCGTCCGAGAGAGGCAGCAACGTATTATACGATCCTGATCATGGATTGTCCAAAGGAATTTTCTGAGTTTCTGAAAATCGCTGAGGAGCTCACCAACATCACAAGGAGACCGCTTGAGACCGGTAGGAACTCCTTGTTGAAAAACGGGTTGATTGCTGAGGTGTTGTTCTCCGCTCATTCAGAGGAGGATTTCGGCAGGGAAAGTTATCTTCCGGTGCATCCAAAGGTCATCTGGGAGGACATTAAGGACGATCTGAAGACCGTGATCGCACCAGACACCTATGCTGCGATGCAGAACCGGCTTAACGAGTACGCTTCTTCGTATAATGACCATTTCAAGACGTATGGTATCAAGATCAAGCGTGATGGGAATGTGACTCTTCGATATAGTGGTAAATGGATTTTGTATAATATCCTAAACAACTGTCTGGAGAAGAAGAACAATCTTCGGATGCAAATCGGTGGGGAACGGTTCTTTGATGAACCGTTTATCCGTTATTTCAAGAAGTTTTTAGCGTTGAATACGAAAGTTGAGCTTCTCATTGACTCTGAAACGAATATCGATATCGCCAAACAACTGAAGAACGCATATGGTGATAACCTGGACATCCGGTATTTCTCTGAGAATACATCAGGGACGATGCGGAACTATGTCTATGGGAAAGAACTTGCGGTGAACGGGATTAAGATCCTTGCTGAGGAAGGCTCTGAACCTAGTTACGTCGGGACTGCCTATGTCAATCTTGAGGACATCGAGCTTTTGAACGTGAAATTTGAGAACCTCTGGGGTCTAGCCAAGAAACTGCCTGAGAAGGAGAAATAAACACTCCTTTCTTCGTTCTTTTTTTTTTAACAATACGTTTCGTTTGATGTACTAAAAAAAGAGAAAAAAAGAGGATAAGAAATTTTTTTTTATGTGGTTTCTTGTGGCTTTGCGGCATCCCAGAGAGAACGGACCACGAGGATGATTGCGGCAGGTGCAATAAAGATAGCCAGGTACTGGGTGATGTTTGTAAACAAGGGTGCGAAATCACGGAAGCTTCCGAAGATCCATGTTGTTTGGGAGACCGCGATTGCCAGACCGATCAGGATAATCGATGCAATCAGGAACGTCGGTATTTTCTCCTGGGTCACTGCCCCCAGGGCAAAGAATGATAAGACTCCGACGAGAAACCCGAGGACCGCGACGATGATTCCCAGGGGGGTCTCAAACCCTGAGAGGTCTGCATTCATGGCTTGTCCTGCGCCGAAAATCAGCCCGACGATGAGGGCGACGCACAGGCCGATGAGGAATAACCAGCTGCCTATCTTTTTTACCATTTTCTCCATTTTCCACCTTCCTTTTTTTTATAGTTGTAGTGCGATGTAACATTATCCTGCTGCTATATAAACATTTTTCTTTTTACTGGTTTTTACAGGAGGGAAATGGGAATTTGATTCGTTGTTACTTTTCCAGTTCGGTATTTGTCTGACATATGTTTAAATAGAAATATTGTGAAAATTTAACATGCTATTATGTGTCAAATAGCAGTAAAAGGAGAGAAACCATGCCAAAAATAAACATCATGTATGAATTGGACCCGACGGAGACCGTCGATGAAAACCAAGAATACAAGATAAAAATCCCCCATGAAAAAGGGCGAAACGTCAAAGTCTCTGACAAGGTCTTTGAACTGATGAAAGACGAAGGATTGCTCCGTAAAACAGACGACGGATACGTCTTTGTGGGAAAATACGAAGACCTCTACGATCATAAAAAGAAAAAAACTCCGAGTTAAGTGCCCGCATATCGGTGGAGGGTCTGCGCCCCTTTTCGAGCATCACCTCTTCTTGTGTCCCAGACCCTCCCTTCTCCAACTTATTCATCTACCAAAAACAGACAGGAAAATCTTATACCCCTACACGAAATTCTCTTTTTGGAGCATTTAATGAACAAACCCAAGAACAGATTCCATAAACGAACCGATGAGGAGCTGACCGATTTCATACAAAAACTCGAGCTCCAAGCCATTGAGACTGCTGAAGAACGCCTCCCTCTCTATCTGAAAGTCCGATTGAAAGACGCAGGTCTTATCCTGGACGTCGGCTGCGGCTCCGGTTTTGTGACCAGAGACATCGCCAGACTCACGAAAGGTATTGTCTTTGCGGTAGATGGCTCAGATTCACTGCTGAAGGTTGCCAAAACCATCCTAAAAAACAACACAAACACGATCCTGTGCAAAGCAGACGCCCATCAACTCTGCTTCCCGGATAACACCTTTGACCTTGTCACCTGTAACCTGCTTCTTATGTGGGCTGATGACCCACAAGCAGTAGTCAAAGAAATGACCCGTGTCGTCAAACCAAAAGGAAAAATACTTGCATCACTCGAACCTGATTACGGGGGAAAAATCCACTGGCCTGAAAACAAAAAAGTCGACCCCTTATTTGCAGGAGAAGCAATCAGGAAAAAAGGAGGCGACCCACACATCGGCCGGAAGCTTCGAAGCCTGTTTGTCAACGCAGGTCTGGAAACCATCATCGGGATTGGAAATAACCGAATCTGGTCCTGCGAGGAGGATAAACAATACTACCTTCACTCCAGGGATTTCTACATTAAGATTCTCAAGGACGCAGGCTTGACAGAAAAAGAAATAGACGATTGGGAATACGAATTCCTCAGATCCCTCGACGAAGGAGTCCAACTGAATTTCTTCCCACAATTCTATGCGATTGGCACAAAACCAAAAAAATAAACAAACCTCCATGATCCACTGAGGTGAAAAACATCATGACTGCAACAATCATCAATGGCAGAGAAATCGCAAAGGAAATCCGCACTACTATAACAAAGCAGGTTGAACAATTACAAAAGAAACACAAAAAAGAACCCCGGATAGCTACCATCGTCATCGGAGATAATCCCTCTTCAGAGCTGTACCTGAAACTACGAACAACCGCGTGCAATGAGGCTGGCATTCGCTCAAAGATACTGCGGTTCGAAGAGAATATCCCAGAACCAACTCTTCTGAAGTCGATACAGGATGTAAACAATGATCCTTCCATTCATGGGATCCTCATCCAATATCCGGTCCCTGCTCACTTATCAGCCTATAAACTCATGAGTTCAGTTGCTCCACGAAAAGACGTCGAAGGCTTCCACCCGGAAAACCTTGGGAGGACATTACTCGGCGATGAATCACTCGTCCCCTGCACGCCTCTTTCGGTTCTGACGATCCTTGCACATGAACAGATCCCACTCAAGGGACAAGATGTCGTCATTGTGAATCATAGCAATGTTGTCGGAAAACCACTTGCAGGGCTTCTGCTGAATAGAAATGCCACCGTTGCCATCAGCCATGTCTTTACCAAGGATCTCAAAGCATACAGCACCAAGGCAGACATCCTCATCACTGGCGCAGGGGTAAAAAACCTCATCACAAAGGATCATATCAAGGAAAAAGCAATTGTCATTGATGTTGGCATCATTGAGACAAAAGACGGTGTCTGTGGCGATGTCGATTTTGAATCCGTAAAAAAGAAAGCGGCATTGCTGACACCAGTCCCCGGCGGTGTCGGGCCTGTGACAATCGCATGCGCTTTATCCAACATGGTGAGAACCTATCAGAACTGCATGGAAAACAAATAACATTTTTTTTACGGGATAGGATTTTTTTTACAAACTCAGTGTTAGGCTTCGGATTTGTTGAAGAAGTAGGTCCCCAATCCCATGATAACTATACAGAGAACGAGGATTATCCCTAGATTTACGAGCGGATCAAAAACATAATTGACACCAGTAAAACTCCCTCGTATCCCATCGATCATATAGAACAAAGGATTACAGAACGAAAGGATCTGCAACCACCCGGGTAATGATTCATTGACGGGATAAAACATAGATGATAAAAAAAGTAATGGCATAAGAATCAAGCTGATAATCGACTGGAACCCCTCGAAATCACGCATTTTCGAAGCGATAATCAAACCGAACCCGACGGCTGTAAACGAAAGCAATATCATAATGATGATCGTGAGCACTAAACCCTGGAAACCGGCTATCGGCACACCAAGCGCTATTGCGATAACCATGATGATCAAACCTTGAAACAAGGCAATGGTTGCACCACCGATTGTCCGCCCAATCACAATCGATAAGCGACTCACTGGCGCAACAAGGACTTCCTGTAAAAACCCAGATTGTTTATCCCAAAGCACTGAAACCCCAGTAAACATCGAGGAAAACAAGATAGCCATCGCGATAATCCCAGGAGCAAGGAAATTAATATAGGATCCTTGCAAGCCTGGAAACACTGCAAGATTAAACCCAAAACCAAGGATGAAAAGAAAGAACAACGGTTGGACGATTGTTGTCACGACCCTGCTTTTTGAACGAAGGAACCGTTTCATTTGACGAAGCCATAACATGTAGATAGCTTGGAAATCCTTCTGATTCATCATGGCCTTCTCCTCCGCTGAAAGGCAGGTGGCATCCGTACCCTGCCCCCGGAAGCCTCGGTGGTCTGCTCACGGATACGATGTCCAGTGTAATGCAGAAACACATCATCAAGGGTTGGTTTCCGAACATCAACAGACGAGATAGATACATTAATCGATCGTGCGATGTCAAAAATAACTGGTATTTTTTCTTCCCCTCGCTCAGCTCCAAGAGTGATAAAGGTGCCATGGGGTGTAATATTGCTGATCCAGGTTTCATTTTCCAATCGTTTTTGTAACGTATCATTATTCGAGCATGATAAGGTGATGACGTCATTTCCAACAGATTTTTTCAATGTATTTACGGTATCCATCACCAGTATTTTCCCATGATCAATAATCCCGATATGGTTGCAGAGGAAATCTGCTTCATCCATGTAATGGGTTGTCAGAAAAATCGTTGTGTTTTCATCCTTGTTCAATTGTTTGATATATTCCCAGATCGCTCGCCTGGTTTGCGCATCCAATCCTAATGTTGGTTCATCGAGGAATAACACACGAGGGGAATGCATCAGCCCTCGGGCAATCTCCAGTCTTCGTTTCATACCACCCGAGTAGTTCTTCACAAGGACATCTTTCTTATCAAGCAAATCTACAAGAGTCAATACTTCACTGATTCGTTTTTTCCTTTTGTCCTGTGGCAATCCATACATCCGTGCATGGAAATCAAGGTTTTCCCGACCGGTCAACTCTGTGTCTAACGCGGGTTCTTGGAAGACAACACCGATGTTTTCCCTGACCATCGCTCGTTGTTTGAGGATATCAAACCCAGCTATAGACGCAGATCCTTCAGTCGGGTATAACAGAGTCGTGAGCATTTTAATGGTGGTTGTCTTGCCTGCGCCGTTCGGTCCGAGAAAGCCGAAAATCTCTCCTTCTTTGACAGAGAATTTGACATGGTCCACAGCAGTAAACCCATCGAATGTTTTCGTAAGATTTTCAGTGATAATAATATCCATACTAATTCCTATTGTTACGCTCTGTTGAGAATACCATCGTTCTTAAATAATTATCTTTTTCGTACGACAGCAAAATAATTATCAGGGAATCGTTTCGAATGAATCTTTACGCTTTCAATTCGTTGGATCTGAAATCCAGCGTCTCGCAGTTCCCTACGAAACTCATGTTTACTATAGAGATGGTAAAACCGGGGGACATTGAGGTTCTGGTGACGCCAAAAAATATCGATGTCACCGAACTCACCCGTTCGCAAGAACATCTGTTTGAGGAAATATTTATAGTACTTCTCTTGCCATCGTGACCAGACGCTTATCAAGGCACAGCCCTCTGGTTGTAACACCCGAAGAATCTCACGTAGTGCTGCAGATCGGTTTTTTTTACCCTGGATGTTATGCAGTGATGCGATACATAATACAGCTGTAACACTGTTTTTCTGAAATGGAAGCTGGACGATATCAGCATGGACTACTGAAGCAGTATCAATTTCTTTATTGATGAGTTTTTTTTGAGTGATCCGAAGTAACTGTGATGAAATATCCACCCCGACGACAAAAGAACATTGAGTTGCACACGGGAGAAGATGACGGCCGTTGCCACATCCAAGGTCAGCGACAACATCGGTGTGTTTCAGCGAACCAATGAACTGCAGACAGTACGCCCATGGTTTTTGTCTGGTTGTATCAAAACTCTTCGCAATCGTATCCCATGTTTCTTGGGCAATCGATCGATACTCCGACTGCATAGACATCCTACTGACCGTTCTCTTATTGTAAATAATCAGCGTTTAACTCAAAGGCAATGATCGGGTGCTCCAGATGGAATGCTTGAATTGTCTTTGGATGGAGTTCCCCGAACACACCGATCTCTGTTTCTTTCCGTACGACCGCGCCACATCGACCTTGTATGAACGCACCATGGTGTGTTTCTTTTATGACTGGTTTTACCCCACATTCCCGGAGAAGGTTTTCAACAAGGGATTTGCAGTCAGTGAAATTTGCTTTGGCATCAATCTTCATACCAGCGATATGATGTCGGTTCTTGGCGTGTTCATCGACGACCACGCCTACCTCAAAAATCTGCTGAGGCAGAAAATGGTGTCGATTCTCCCGTAGAAGTTTTAACAGGGATGGGAGCAGACTCATGCGTAGTCCACTGTACTCAACACCGATAGGGTTTGCAATTTCAACCATCGCTTGTTTTGAAAGACCCATGCGGTGGAATTCATCCAAAGGGTTGGAGATGACAAACGTAGTGACTTCGTTGAAACCTGCACCAATCATAACGCAGCGTAATCCTTCCAGCATTTTTTGATTTGGTAAAGTCCTCCCAAAGGTCAATGCTGTTGGCATATCCGTTACAAAGGCATCATATCCATAGCCAACTGCGACATCCTCAACAAGGTCAACCTCATGGAGGACATCTGAACGCCATGCAGCAACGTCAACGTGTATCACTCCATTCCCAGCATCAGTTGCACCATGTCCCATTTTTTTTAGACACAGGATTATGTCTTGTTCAGTAAGCGTCGTTCCAAGTATCCTATTGACCAGGCCAACCGAGAGAGTTTGATGAAGGGGGGAGAAATCAGGAGTATGGATCGTCTTTCCATCCTCTTCAACGGTTGTCTTAAAGATTTTTGCACCTCGTTCGGCAAGCGCGGTTGAAACGATGTTCAGCGCGTAGTTAATCGCTTTTTTATCTGTCCCGGTGACATCGATGAATATCTCTTTTGTGTAGGGAGTTACTTCGGTCAGACTCCCATTGATAATCGGGGGAAATGAAAGTACATTATTATGGGAATCGACAATCAATGGATATTTATCAAACCCCTGAAGGAGATGGGCGTAATCAACGCCTTTCTCATGTTTTTTCAGAATCTCCCGAAGGGTCATCGGTTCATCTTTCGCAAGGGGGATAAAAGACATAGAATCAGGGTCGACTGCCTTATAGGTAAACGGTGGTGTGACTGGCTCTGCGTTATGCACACCGATAGCGACTTTTTTTCTATTCCGCCCCAGGCCGATATGGAGTTTCTCTTGAAGACCCATGAGGGAGACGATGAGCTCATCAGTCATGGTAACGTTTTTTACGACCGCGGTGGTGACATAGGGGCGTATTTTTTTAACCGATGGATCAACATGTAACGTGACATCTGAGGAGGCTACGTCGTATGTCTGCAGCCCTGTTTTGTACCCGAAAAATGCTCGTGAGGCACGTGCGATTCCTTCGACAGAAGTAAGATCTGGTCTGTTGGGAAAAAACTCTATGTTAATCTCATCCTCGGTTGCATGACTGAAATCCCCTCCGATCATCGGGAGTCGTTCAATGAGTGTCTCTTTCGGGAGGGTATACCCAAGTAGCTGGGTGAAATCTTTGTATTTGAAGGTCACCAGTGGCATATAAAACCGGGAATAGAATGGAGGTTTATTTGATTTTGGTGAAAATGGATTATCCAAATTTTGTGTTAGGACAGGACATATGTCCCTTCTGGTGATACCCTTAAACAACAAGGGGC
>CAZLDE010000036.1:0-10733 GCA_964558215.1 uncultured Thermoplasmatales archaeon | reverse complement strand
AACCTCACCAACGAGCGGTTCCCTGCTATACGAAAAAATGTCCACGATGCGGAACACTCATGACCCGCTCGTAGTCATAAACAACGGCACGATAATGAAATCAAAAAAAACAAGAAGTAAATGAGGCGGAAATAATCATGAAGATATGTATATCATCAACAGGAAAAAATCTTGACGCAGATGTTGACCAACGATTCGGTAGATGTCAATATTTTTTAATCATCGACAGCGACACCATGCAAATAAAAACACTTCCAAACGAGGCGACGCTCTCATCAGGCGGTGCTGGGATTCAAGCAGCCCAAATCGTGACAAAGGAAAAAGTAGACATCGTCATAACAGGAAATATCGGGCCAAATGCGTTTCAAATCCTTCAAGCAGCAGGTATTACGATATTCACGGGTGCGGAGGGAACGATTCATGAGGTGCTTGAAAATTACAAGAAAGGGAATCTCAAAGAAACAGGATCAGCAAATGTAGAAAGTCACGCAGGAATAGGAGGAAGAAAGTAATGAAAATATGCATTCCAACAATGGGGGATAGCGGGCTGGATGATGTCGTAGGGGAACATTTTGGGCGAGTCCCCACATATACAATTGTCGACCTGGAGACCAATGAGGTGAAAGTCGTGCAAAACACAAGTGAACACATGGGCGGAGTGGGATATCCACCAGAGATCATGGCCCGTGAAGGAGTCCACGTCTTGGTATGCCGGGGACTCGGTCGACGTGCCATCAGCATGTTCGCAGAAACCGGAATCGACGTGTACATCGGTGCCACCGGGACCGTCAAAGATGCAATTACCGCTTTCACACAAGGGCATCTCCAAAAAGCAGGTGCTGGTGATGCATGCGGACAACACGCTTTTCGGGATCAGCACCATCACGAACACCAGGGGGAACACTGCAAATAACAATCAGATCATACACAAAAATTCCAATTTGAGACGGGAGGGTCCATGACCATCTACGAATTTGAAAATAAAAAACCACGCATAGGAAAAGGAACATTTGTGTACCCATCAGCGGACATCATAGGAGATGTCACCATCGGAGAGGATTGCTATGTTGGACCGGGGGCTCGTATTCGTGCCGACTATGGCACAATACAAATAGGCAACCAGACCGCAGTCGAAGAAAACGTCGTTATCCATGCCAGACCCGGTGAGAAAACAATTATCGGTGATATGGTGACCATAGGACATGGTGCAATTGTCCATAATGCCATTCTTCATGATTGGGTAGTCATTGGTATGGGGGCGATCGTCAGTGACTATGCAGATATAGGGGAATGGGCGGTCATCGCCGAAGGAGCCGTAGTAAAAAATAAAACAGTAATCTCCGAGAAATCAATCGCAGTCGGAATTCCAGCAAAAATCGTTGCACAGATAACCACCGAGTACGAGAAACAATGGACCGAATACAAAAAGATATATGCTGATCTTGCCAAGAACCGTCTTCCTACTTCCCTCAAAGAGATAAACCCGCTGGGGATGACGGAGAAATGATACTCTCTGTTGCGAGTGGAAAAGGCGGAACCGGAAAAACAACTGTAGCAACAAATATCGCATTAAGTAGTGGTAATACACAGTTTCTTGACTGCGACGTCGAAGAACCAAATGCAAATATCTTCTTACAGGCAACAATCAAAAAACATGAGAACGTCTCAATAACAATCCCAGACATTGACACAGAGCGCTGTGACTTTTGCGGGAAGTGCGCTGAATTCTGTGCGTATAACGCCTTAGCCGTAGTCCGTTCAAAGGTACTCATTTTTCCTGAGTTATGTCACTCCTGTGGTGGCTGTCAACTGGTCTGTCCACGAAATGCGATTACATGGAAACAGCGGGTGATTGGAAGTATCGATTATGGGCAAATCAAGGGGATTGATGTTTATCAAGGGATGTTGAACATCGGAGAATCACAAGCCGTCCCAGTCATAAAGGCACTGAAAAGAAAAATCAATAAAAACAAGGATGTCATCATTGATGCTCCCCCGGGTACATCCTGTCCTGTGATCGAATCAATCAGCGGTTCAGACTATTGCCTCCTTGTCACCGAACCAACACCATTCGGTCTGCATGACCTTAGACTTGCCGTAGAAGTTGTAAAACATCTGCGTATACCTTTTGGGGTTGTCATCAATCGTGATGGTATTGGAGATACAAGGATAGAGGGGTATTGTCAGCAAGAAAAAATACCTGTTCTTTTAAAAATCCCTGAGCGGCAGAAAATCGCCTTCCTCTATTCAAAGGGTATCGCGCTTGCAAACGAGGCATATGAATGGCATGAGATGTTCGCGCTTCTTTTCAACCGAATCAAAGAGGATGCAAGGAAATGAAAGAACTGACGGTAATCAGCGGGAAAGGCGGCACCGGGAAAACCTCCATTACCGCAGCATTTGCAAGCCTTGCAAAAGATGCCGTGTTCGCAGATTGCGATGTTGATGCGGCGGATCTCCATCTTCTCCTAAAACCAACGGTTAAAAAAACAATACCCTTCTACGGTCTTAAGATAGCATCGATTGATAACACTCTTTGCATTGATTGTAAAAAATGTCATGAATCCTGTCGTTTCCATGCTATTGATGAAAACATCCAACTCACTAAACAATCCTGTGAAGGCTGTGGTGTCTGTGCGTTCATCTGCCCGGTGCATGCTATCACCATGATCGACAGGCAGTCTGGTGTTGCGTATCTTTCTGAGACACGATTTGGGCCCATGGCTCACGCTGCCTTACACACTGCTGAGGAGGCGTCAGGGAAACTTGTCACCATGGTCAGAACTCTCGCGCAGGATATCGCCAAACAGCAGGAAAAAAAACTCATCATCGTCGATGGCCCGCCTGGCATCGGATGTCCGGTGATTGCCTCTATCAGCGGTGTTGATCTTGTGGTAATTGTTACAGAACCAACACTCTCCGCTATCCATGATCTCCAGCGAGTAATCGATGTTGCGCGACATTTCCGTATCCCGGCGGTCGTCTGCATCAACAAGGCGACTATCAACCCGGAGAACACCACCAGGATTCAGCAGTACTGTGAACAGAATACACTTCCGATTGTTGGCATACTCCCCTATGATACGACGATTACACAGGCTATGATTCAGCAACAAAGCATCATAGAGTTTTCAGATGGAGCATTATCCAATGATCTTCGTGCTATGTGGAGGAAAATCTTGGAGGTGCTGCACCCGGATAGATAAAGAGCAGTTGGATACACTTGTCAAAAAACTCCAGAAGAAAATACAAGATGATGAAGAGAAGACATATTCAAAAACCGTTATCAGAGAATATCGGAATCCCACCAAGTTTGGGATTCTGAAGCAACCAAATGCAATTGGGGTTATCAAAGGACCCTGTGGGGACACCATGAAGGTGACCCTTCAGATAGTGAATCGGAAAATAAAAGATGCACGGTTTTGGACCGATGGATGTGGTGCAACACTTGCCTCTGGAAATAGATTGATGAAAATGATTATTGGAAAAACAACCAAGGATGCTATGGGTATAACCAAGACACAGTTGATCGAAGCCTTAGGAGGTCTCCCACAGACACATCATCACTGTGCTCTTCTAGCGGTGAATACCTTGCATCAAGCTCTGAAAATGTATAAACCATGGGAGGAAGGAAGGATATGAGTATTTGTAGTGAATGTGGGAAGAAACTCCGATTTTACGAAGGGTACATTCATCCCTTACGAGGAAAAAAATATGTGGTGTGTAGTGCGTGCTTTGACACGATTATGAAAGGTATAGTGTTTTACAATACCTGTTTATTCAAAGGTCGTGAAAATCATAAAAAAGAATGTTACTTTTGGGATACACAAACGAAAAGATGTAGAAACGAAACATACTTTCAAGCAAGTAAGAAAAAGAAAGACATAAAGGAAAAAATAATGAAAAAAGGGGGAAAAAATGTTATCAAAAATACCAATAGTTCTTGAGAAAATACAAACAGAGGATTTAGACAGAGAGATACTACGAGCAGGGATAATTGCTGAGCTTGATGCGATAAATCTGTATGAGCAGATGGCCGCCTTGACGAAAAAGGAGCATATCCGGGCAATACTCTTAGATATCGCAAAAGAAGAAAAAGCTCATGTCGGTGAATTCCAAACCCTGCTCCTTTTAGAAGATTCTCAACAGGAAGCTGAACTAGCGAAGGGAAAAAAAGAAGTTGATGAATTGATTGGGAAGTAACAGAGACGGTTTCGATTTAAAAAAAACAAGAATTCGTCACTGGAGAATCACTCGATATGCAGCATAAAAAAAATAAGGGACAACAATGGTAGTGCTTGGGTTCTTTGATCGTAAGAAACAAAAAACTCCAATAGGAAAGGTATATTCTGCTATGCCTTGGCCTGATCACGTGGTGACGTTGCAGACAAACACCTTTCATGAATTCATCCAAGCCTATCCAGTAACCCTCGTTGATTTCTGGGCGCCTTGGTGTGCACCCTGTCGGACAATGGCTCCACGATTGCGACGGTTGTCAAAGCTGTACAAAAATGAAGTTGCATTTGGCACAATTAACATACAAGACTATCAAGACGTCGCAAAGGAATACAATATCCTAGGAATCCCTTGTTTTATATTGTTTCAGCAGGGGAAAAAAAGGAGTAGCATCACCGGTGTTCGGTCTGTTGGCGAGATTAAAGATACGCTCGATGCTCTGCTCAAAAAACTGCAGAGATGAAGGGAAAAAAATGAACGTAACGATTCTGTATGATAACGAGGTATTGACAAAAGGCATTGGTTTGAAATCCGATTGGGGGTTTGCCTGTCTTATTGAAACCTCGCAGGATACCATTCTGTTTGACACGGGGGCGAAGGGGAAGATCCTTCTTCATAACATGGCACTCCTTCACAAAAACCCTTCTGAAATCAAAAAGATTGTGATTTCTCATGAACACACAGATCATGCAGGGGGATTACCATCGTTGTATCCCTTTTTGAAAAATTGTGAAATCTACCGATTGAAACATGAACCACCTAGCGAAACAACACGCACCCATTGTGTTGAAAAACCACAAATGCTTTGTAAGAATGTATGGACAACCGGGCCTCTGAAAGGACCGATTGAAGAGCAAGCAGTGGTCCTGGAAGGAAAAGAGGGATGCTCTGTGGTAACTGGCTGTTCCCATCCTGGTGTTGAAACGATTCTATGGGCGGCACAACAGATTGGAACCATAGTCGGTATCCTTGGTGGTTTCCATGGTTTTCAATCCTATCCTGTTCTAGATGGATTAACGTATGTTTGTCCCTGTCATTGTACAAGATATAAAAATCAAATAAAAAAACGCAGCCCACACACATATCTCCCCTGCGGGGTGGGGCAGAGTATAGAAATTTAAGAAAAGGAACCTTGGAGGTCATGAAATGTTAAAAGAAACATACGTGGCGAATCTAAAAAACATACCTAAAGATTCAATCAAAGTGGCGGTTGGGTATCCAAGTATGTTTTCACCGTCTGAGACATTATTAAAGGAATTTAATGAGATAAAAGAAACACTAATCCAAGATGGACTTGTTGAGCTAGAGGCAAGAAAAAAAGCATGGAAACAAACAGATTTTGAGAAACGATACCGGGCTGAGGTACAATCGAACCCCCTTGTTATGAACAAGCTACGAGAAATTAAAACACTTGCTGAAAAACAAGATGTATTTCTGTACTGTTACTGTGGAAAAACACCCTGTCATCGTTTTATCCTCTTGGACCTGATTCAACATTTGAATGAATGATAAAAAAAGACGTTAGATACTATGGTAACTGAAAATGATGCAAGGAACTATGCGCACTTTTATACCACTTCGCTTGGTAATAAAATATTAGAACACGAGACTCAGTTCATCAGTACACAATTAGCAGGTTGTCAAACCCTCTTAAGCATCGGCTGCGGTCCGGGGCTAGTAGAAGCAGGACTTCAAAAGAACATTCCTAAGACCACAATCATAGGCATGGATATTTCCAAAGAAATGATGACACAAGCACCCAAAGGTGTTATACTTGTACAAGGGGATGCATTGAATCTGGCGTTTACAGATGGAAGTTTTGATGCTGTTATTTTTGTCACCGCGCTAGAATTTATCCAAAACAATGAAAAAACACTCCAAGAAACCTCTCGGGTTCTCAAAGAAAAAGGAAAACTCCTTGTTCTTATGTTAAACCCAGATTCATGGTATTTTCATGAAAGATTCGATGTTCCTACATCCTATATTCGAAATCATATTAAACACAAGAACATCGAAGAAATCCAGCAAATACTATCGGAATATTTTAAGATAAAAAACGAGGAGTATTTCTTGGGCATCACACCACAAGGCATTGTTACTTCCACGGAAAAAAGCATAGCAAGTCTGTATGAAGTCACGGGGGAGAAACGATGACCAAAGCCATCAGCAGCATAGTGTTTGGTCCTGTACCCTCGCGACGCTTAGGGCAAAGCATTGGAATCAACAACATTCCACCAAAAAAATGCTCCTATTCCTGTGTCTATTGTCAGCTTGGAAAAACATACGATGTACAGGTCACTCGCACACCATTTTATGAACCACAGGAAATCTTTGAGGCCGTGGAACAAAAAATTCAAGCAGCAACGCAAAAAAAAGAATCCATCGATTATCTTACTTTTGTTGCTGATGGCGAACCAACGTTGGATCCTAACATTGGCGAAGAAATCAAAATCCTTCGATCATTCGGATTTAAGATTGCAGTCATCACGAACGCATCGTTACTCTGGAAAAACGATGTCCAAGATGATTTGTGTACTGCAGACTGGGTAAGTCTAAAGGTAGATACGGTGGATCAGAGGATATGGCGACGTATCAATAGACCGCATCGTTCCTTACAACTCGAGGAGATCTTACAAGGGATACGAGATTTTTCAGACTCTTTTTCTGGAACTTTGGCTACTGAAACCATGCTGCTTCAGGATGTCAATGATGCAACTGAACAACAAACAATGGTTGCCAAATTCATTGGAAGTATCTCATCAGATAAAAGCTATCTTTCCATTCCAACCCGACCACCAGCAGAAACCTGGGTGAAGCCCGCTCAGGAAGAGAAATTAAACAATGCGTTTCAGATATTTACCGGACAAGGAATCAACGTTGAATATCTCATCGGTTATGAGGGAAACAGCTTTGCGTCCACAGGAGATATCATCGAGGATTTGCTCGGTATTATGTCTGTTCATCCTCTCCGCGAAGACGGTCTGAAATCCGTATTGTTAAAAGCACATGCAAGCTGGGATTTGATAACCGTTCTTCTTGGTCAAAAAAAAATCATACAAACAGAATATAACGGAAAGAAGTTTTTTATGAGAACGTTACCAAAGAAACAAAGTGATGACAGAAGTGATGAATTCCAACAAACCGATTCAACAGGTAGTGATTCAAAATGATGAAGCGAAAAACCACTGAAGAATATGTTGAGATAATTTTTATTCTTCAAAATAAAAACAGATTTGCAAAAACAGGGAAAATATCCTCGGAGATGGGCATCCAGCCGTCATCGGTCACAGAAATGCTGCAGAAGCTTCAAGAGGAAGGATATGCCCAGTATGAGCCTTACAAAGGTGCGCTCCTCACGGAAGCTGGAAAAAAACTCGCACGAGAGGTGATGAAGAAACATAAAATCATCGCGGATTTTCTCGAGATAATAGGTATTGAAAGGGAAGTAGCAGAAGCTGATGCATGCCAAATTGAACATCATGTGACGGTAAAGACGTTACAGCGGTTAGGGAAGTTTGTAGAATTTATTAATAATGCTCCTCATGAACCAAAATGGATAGAGCATTTTAATCATTATGTCAAAACCGGAGAACGAAGACAATGCAATTTTTATGATTTGCAGAAAGACGTTAGAATCAATTGAAAAAAAAAACAAAAGAAGTTGTGTGAAGAGACATGGTGCCAAGAAAGATGTTTTTCACAAGAGGCGTTGGAAGACATAAACAACAATTACAATCATTTGAGCTGGCACTTCGCAATGCAGGAATCGAACGTTGCAACATTGTAACAGTGTCTAGCATTGTTCCACCGAATTGCAGAATTATATCACGAGAAAGAGGAATGAAAGAACTCAAACCAGGGCAGATAACCTACTGTGTCATGGCAAGAAACCGTACGAACGAACCAAACCGGTTGGTCGGAGCCGCGATAGGGGTGGCGTTGCCAAAAGACTCCAGTTCTCATGGATATATCTCTGAGCATCATTGTTTTGGCCTTACTGCAAAAAAACTTGAGGAGTATACAGAGGATTTAGCGGCAACAATGCTAGCGACCACGCTTGGAGTGGAGTTTGACCCAGACACGGCGTGGGACACGCGAAAACAGGAATACAAGATGAGTGGGCAGATCGTCCGAACCCAGAGTATCGCGCAGACTGCCGAGGGTGATAAGAACGGGTTGTGGACGACGGTGATAGCAGTAGTTATTTTTTGTGAAAAATGAGAGGTGAGACAAGTGTTTACAGATGAAGTGATAAGAAGATTTAAGAATCCGAAAAATGCAGGCGACCTAACAACCTTCGATGGGCTTGGAAACGCAGGAGATCCAGGATGCTCTGATATGGTTGAAATAAAAATACAATGTAACGATGGCCGGATAAAGAACGCAAAATTCAAGGTTTTCGGCTGCCCTGGCGCAGTATCGACAACTGATATCTTCATTGATATGATAAAAGGAAAGACCATCCAACAAGCTTTACAGATAAAACAACGGGACATCGCAGATGCTTTAGGGGGTCTTCCGGTTGCATCTATGCATTGTACCCATCTGCCTTTGGAAGCGTTTCGAAAGGCTGTGGAGGATTATCGTAATAAAAAAAAGTAAATAACCATTGCAAGACACTGTGGAAAGATGAGATAAGCTAGAAACAACGGCATTCTATCTTTGATACTCGGAAGTTTTTTTTTCAATCAGGTTGCTTTGGTTTATTTGGATATTGACCTTTGTGAAAATGAAAAAAAACACACACACACAGGTATAAATCCCTATCTTAAATTAACCTTAAAAAAATATAACATCTATGTGAATTTCTAATCATTTGTTGAGTGGTATCAGAGTAATTATATACTTATTTTGTATGCCTATATTCATCGGTGATTAACATGAATGAAACAATTATTCATATCCCTAAACCTTCTAACGAACCAACATACCAATATGCTTCTGGTAGTGATGAACGTAAGTCTCTTATTCAAGCTATAAAAATACTTCAACAAAAGAAAATCGAGATTATGCCGATCATTGGGGGAAAAAAAATATCGACTGGCGACCTCGGCAAGATTGTGATGCCGCATAACCATACACAGGTTTTAGCAACGTATCACAAAATTACATCAGAACTAGTCCGTGAAGCTATTGAAAATGCAATGACTGTTAAACCTATTTGGGAGGATTTTCCTTGGGAGGAACGTGCATCTATTGCAGTAAAAGCAGCTGAACTCATCTCAAAGAAATATCGTTTCTTACTGAATGCTGCGACCATGCTTGGTCAAAGTAAAAATGCGTATCAAGCGGAGATAGATGCCGCTTGCGAGACAATCGATTTCCTCCGTTTTAATGCGTATTATATGCAGAAAATATATTCTGATCAGCCTGATGCTTCACCAGGGACGGTGAATAGACTTGAATATCGACCTTTGGAAGGATTCATTTTCGCAACTACTCCGTTTAATTTCACTGCAATCGCTGGGAACTTACCAACAGCACCTGCTATTATGGGTAATGTCGTCATGTGGAAACCTGCATCGACTTCGCTTTTGTCAAACAATCTCCTTATGGAAATATTTATGGAAGCAGGATTTCCAAGCGGTGTCATCAATTTCCTACCGGGCTCTGGAGAACTTATCGGGAAGATTGTTTTGAAGGATAAGCGACTTGCAGGTATTCATTTCACAGGTTCAACCCCTGTTTTTAGCATGTTCTGGAAGACCATTAGTGATAACCTTCACATCTATGATAATTACCCAAAGCTTGTTGGTGAGACTGGTGGAAAAGATTTTATTTTTGTACACCCCTCAGCTGATGTAGATGCTGTTGCTACTGCGATGGTCCGTGGTGCCTTTGAATATCAAGGTCAAAAGTGCTCTGCTGCATCCAGAGCATATATCCCTTTATCCTTGTGGGCATCTGTAAAATCTCTCGTTTTAAACATGGTCAAGGAAATTAAAATGGGTGATGTTGAAGATTTCACCAATTTCGTTAATGCAGTCATCGATAAAGCAGCATTTGGCACCATTTGTGAATATATCGAGAACGCTCGTCATTCTAAAGAAGCAAAGATTCTTATTGGTGGAAAAACCGATAGTTCTAAAGGATACTTTGTAGAACCGACAATCATCGAGACAGGTAATCCTCACTTCATCACCATGGAAGAGGAAATCTTTGGACCGGTGCTTACGGTATATGTCTACAAAGATGAACTTTTTGAGGAAACGCTACATATCTGTGATCGAACATCACCATATGCATTGACTGGTTCTATTTTTTCGCAGGATCGCAAAGCGATCATTACCGCAACAAAGATTTTGCGTCATGCTGCTGGTAACTTTTATATCAATGATAAGCCGACTGGTGCGGTTGTCGGTCAACAGCCGTTTGGTGGGGCACGATGCTCTGGTACGAATGATAAGTCTGGTTCATATCTTAATTTATTATCCTGGGTAAGTCCGCGAACAATTAAGGAAAATTTAATGCCACCAACTGACTACAAATATCCATTC
>CAZLDE010000035.1:0-11269 GCA_964558215.1 uncultured Thermoplasmatales archaeon | reverse complement strand
ATGTGCGAAATGTGTCCTAATCAAGAAAAGATCAATCACCTGCGAAAGTCAGGTTCTCAAAATACAGGAACTGATCGAACAAACAGTAAACCTTGAAGAGCTACACACGGAACTCTATCATTTTATAAAGACGATTGAGACCGATATCCAGATTAGTGAAAAAACCAGTATGTCGCTAGGAGATTTTTCTGAGAACAACCTCTTCTCTTGTAGAGGACTGGCCTAGGACATACCCATACCTCCCCTGCTACGAAAAAATGAGTTGTGCCGCTTCTTTTTCCTCCCCCTTTCTATCAAGGCACAACTTCCTTTTTTTCCAGTAACTCAGACAACACCACCCATATATAACGCCATAAAAGAATATATTAAATACAGTATAATAATATCTAAACTAGATCCATAACGATGGTGTTGATATGAAAAAATATTCAACAATACTCTGCTCTCTGATCGTATTCCTAGGTATTGTCATCACAGGTCCTTTGGTACAAGCATCCGGTCTCGCACCAGATCAACCAGGCCCATACCATGTCGGCTCCTGCAAAGTCTGGTTTCTGGCTCCACCCTATGGGATCTACCGGGCGGTCATCCGCTATCCTGCCACAACCGACGGGCACCGTGCACCAGCAGATCCCTCTGCGGCACCATACCCTGGTATCGTTGTTGCGAACGGGTTTGCTGGGTCCGAATCCCAAATTACCTGGATCCCAGAACATCTCACATCCTATGGATATGTGACGCTCTGCTTTACTCCACCCCGTCGGCTTTCATGGGATACCACACAATGGGCAACAGGATTCCTTGGCGGAGTGAATTCCTTACTGAAACAGAACGAACGTCGTCTCTCACCCGTGTATCATCTCCTGGATGGGGAGACATGGGGCGCCATCGGTCTGTCCATGGGTGGCGGGGGATGCGTCGAGGCGACAGGGACAGCAGGTTCACGTATCGATGCATCTGTTGCACTTGCCCCGGCAGGTTTCCCCAAGGTGCATGCTGCCGCACGGAACATCACTGTCCCAATCCAGCTGCAAGTCGGAACAGAGGACAAATTAGTCCCACCATACAATGTCCTGGAACTGTACAGCGAGCATCTCACGAACGACACCACGAAAGAATATCTGGCAATAACTGGCGGAAACCATGTCGGGTACATCGACGAACAGTACGCAGAGCTTGCACAACGATGGGGCATCGACAACCCACCAGGCATCACGGTTGAACAGCAACACAATATCTCACGGAAATACTTCACCGCATGGTTCCAGTACCATCTCAGAAACCTAGAGGAGTACTACCCCTTCATTTTCGGAGAAGAAGCAACACAGGACCTTGAGGATAGAATCCTTGCAGACCTGCGTTTCAATATTCCCTAGGACATTGTTACTTTACAATAATGCCTTTAATCTTATACGTTCATCCATTGTTTTAAAAAAGGTATGTTTTTAAAGAAACAACGCATGTGAAGAATGCAACACATGGAGATGGTGATGTGAGAAAAATCGTTATGATAACCCTAGGATTTGTACTCGTAAGCCTTTGTTTTATGAATGGTTGTACTGAAAACAGCTCTAAAAATACCACCATAAAAGATAAGGATGGCGATGGTTACATCGATTCCCTTGATGCGTTCCCAGATGATAGCTCCGAATGGCAGGATACTGATGGCGATGGGGTCGGAGACAACGCCGATGTATTCCCTGAGGATTCAAACGAGACCCTGGATACAGATGGTGACGGTGTAGGAGATAACACTGATGCATTTCCCCTTGATTCGACGGAATGGCAGGACACTGATGGCGATGGGGTCGGAGACAATGACGATTATTACCCTTTCGATCCAACCCGCTGGGAGCCGCCAACCTCAGATCCATTCATAGAACAAGCAATGCCGTATATCGAGAAACTGGTGCGTGATGATCGCGATTTGTACGCCTATGCATATGGTCTTCTCAGTGACTTTGATTCATCCTCAAGGGAATGCCGGTTGAATGCGGTGTACCGAGACATTCTTATGAACTACACCTGTCTCCCTGGTTCACTGGGGAGCCGCCCGCTGCAGACGCCTCAGCAGACCCTGTCGGTGAAACAAGGGACCTGCGAGGATCTCTCCATCCTGCTTGGTTCACTGCTCATCAACATCGGAATCACGACCCATCTCGTGTTCACCGATACCCATGTGTACGCCCTGGCATATAACATCGACCGAGACGTCCTCTGGGAGTGCGCAGAACAGTCTTTGATCAGGAATGTCGAAACACTCTTTGGAGAACCGATGTATCAATCCATCGTCCAACCCCTCATGCTTCCCCCCGCAGGCGTGGTGTACATCGGTGGGGATTTAAACAAGACGTTTGATGGGCTCATTGACTATATGACGATTGTGTACAGCGTCCAGTCCGATCAGCCGCTACATCTGTTCGTGGTTCCCACTCAGCGGGAGTTTTATGCGTTCCAGCTCGGTGATCTTGCGAATTTCACCTATGATGCTTACTGGCAGAATGTGACCAGCAAGACCGGGACGATCCCTCAGATGACCACGTTTGGTGGTATCGTCCTTCTGAACAACAACACCGTCTCAGCAAACACCAGCATTGATTTCCTCTTTACATTCCAGCCATCGTTCTACCGGACGTATAATAAAAATGCTTTGATTGTCTATGACATCGAAGGGAAAGACTATGTGCTTCTCGACCCAACCCTAGGGGATTTTGGCTTCCCCGGTTATGATGCTAAAGTCGTCGGGCAGAAAACAGCGATTAACCCGCTGACGAAACAGTACGTCATCTTGTCCGATGATACAACCTAAATTAGAATAACAGGATATAGATATTCTTTCCGCGCGCTGCTACCAGAGACCAGGAATGATCTTGTGACGTACTTTCCTTGAATATTCCTCGTATCCGGGGAGTTCCTTTTTCAGCGTCGCATCCTCTAGCTGGGTCCTCCAGAACATAAGTAAGATGGTGAGAGCCATAGGAACCAATCCCCAGTATGACCCAAGCATGAGTGGAGTCCCTACAGAGAAGATGAAACCACCAAGGTAACCGGGGTGCCGGACGAAGCTGTAGGGTCCAGTGCTGCAGACTTCTTGTTTCCGGTCAGATTGTATTCTCACAACTGATGAGAAGAACCGGTTTGCTCTCTTTGCCCATAGTACGATAATCTGCCCAAGGCAGTACAAAAGGATCCCGAGGATGACAACGGTAAAGGAGACCGTCGGACTCCAGGTGAAACGGGTCGCATCAAGGATGGAGAAGATGAACATCGCAAAGAACAAGGGTGTGGATACCGCGTAGTAGGTACGGTCCCATCGTTTCATCCCTTCCCCTGGTTTAAGCCGTTCCTTGATGAGGTCCTTGCGATCGATGAGAACTGCATAGGTGAGAAGGATGAAAAAAATGTTCAATCCGTTGAACACCCAGCCTTGCCAGTAATCTAGCCTGCCTGCAGTAATAAAGGTGATAAGAACAAAGGCCAACAGGATCAAGAAGGATTTCAGGATTATTCGAAGACCCAGTGTTTCTTTTTGATTGGTTGACACCATGTTCATTCCACTCTAAGAATTGGTTTGTTACTTGTCCTTCTAAAAAACCAGCATTCGTTATTTAAAAGTATTTTTTGTTTTTTCATACATACAGTCATTCTGACACTTGCTGACAACTGAAAAGTAAGAAGAAAAACCTTTTTTTAGTTGTTCAGGGAAAGATTAAAATCATCCTGTTTCCTCTTGAAACCTCTATGGTTGGTTATGATTTCCCACCCTTCCGGCCGCCCAATGAGGCGTCATCAGCTCTCATCCGCGTCACCCGAGGTTGTCCCTGGAACCGGTGTCTGTTCTGCACCATGTATAAAACCACCAAGTTTGAACCACGGGGAATAGCAGACGTAAAAAAGGACATCGACGCTGCCGTTGAAATCTACCCAAAGGCTCGCGGTGTGTTCATCGCTGACTCTGACAGTCTTGCCATGAAGAACATAGAGAGGATCATCTCCTATATTCGATATCGTTTCCCAAATGTAGAGCGAATCACTTCATATGCGCGAGCAACGACACTGATGCGTCTGGGTGTTGCCCGTCTTGCGAAGCTCCGGCAAGCTGGGTTGACACGAGTACATGTCGGACTGGAGTCTGGTGATGCAGGCACCCTAGCTTTCCTGAAAAAAGGCGCAACATCGCAGGAGATGATCGCTGGGGGAAGAGCCGCCATAGACGCTGGTCTTGAGCTTTCCTTGTATGTGCTCATCGGTGCTGGGGGAAAAGACCGGTTGTTGAAACATGCTGTGGGATCCGCTCAGGTCTGCAATGCCATCAATCCGGATTTCATCCGTCTGCGGACGCTTATCGTGCAGCAGGGATCACTTCTTGAAGAACACATGCAGCAGGGTGAATACCATCCCACAACACCTCAGGAAAAAATCAGTGAAGTGAAACAATTCCTTGAGAGTCTAACCGTTCATGATTGTGAGCTTGTCTCGGATCATCACACGAACTATCTCTGGGTGGGCAACAGTGTGGTGTATAAGGGGATTTATGGGAGACTTCCGGAGGACAAGAAACAGATGTTGGATATCCTGAACCAGACGTTGCATCTTCTTTCTCAGACAAGTGGTGAGGTGTTGGATGCGACTCTTCTTTATGAACGTGGATTGATCTCTTCATTATAAACGCATAGGTCCCCATGGTTTCTGAATTTTTTTCTTTCCATGAAAATATTTATATATTATAGCGACTAAATAATAAGGACGGTTGGACGAGAGGGAGTATATGTCAGAAGAGGTCGGAAAAGAGATTGGGCGCAATAAGAAAGAAAAACAACAGAACGCTGAAGAGTTCCGTAAAAAAGTACAACGGACCCTTCAAATGATCTCAGGGATGATAATAAAAATCGTTGAGGAAGAAGAAGAGGAACAAGCTTGCTATAATGTTGCCGTGTATACTATCTTGCCGTATCCACCCAACACCAAGGATCCGAAGGATTTTTTTATACAAAGAACCTAGGACAAAGGGCCAAGGTAACAGTCTTGAGGCAAGCGGTTTTCATATGATGCTTACACTGAGATGAGGTAGATGCCACCGACCACAATCAGGGTGCCGATGAACCGATGCCAATGGAAATGCTCCCTTAGGAACATGGTTGCAAAGAAAAACACTGCAATGGAGCTGACCCCTGCCATCGGGTAGACCTTGGAGGCGTTCCCCTGGGATAACGCGGTATACAGGAAGCCTGCTGCCGTTGCTGCGCATAGTGATGCAACCAGCACGATACGAATCTGTGGTTTGAGGGATGCAGCGGTGATGTTTGATTTTTTTCGAAATAAAAGAGACACGATCGTCAGCATGAGAAACGCCATGAGGTAGATGCAGACAGCAAGGGCGATTGGTTCAGCGTCAGCAAGGTAGGTCTTCACAAGTAGCGCGTAGGCAACGTCGATGGGCACCAGTGCGATGATGATGAGCAGATTGCGATCCAGCCTGGGGGCTTTTCTGATATGTTCGGTGAGGACGAGGTAGATGCCGATGACGACGAGAAGGATACCGATGTAGTTGGGAAGGTTTGCTTGTTCATTGAGGAAGACCAGGGCGGCAAGGAAGATGAACAGGGTGTCGAGTGACTGTGAGAACGGTTGGATTTCTGTGGCGTTTCTGCGTTGAAGCACACCGAGGTAGACGACGAAGCTGATGGCAAGCAGAAACGCGGGGACCGCTGCAAATAGTACCACAGTAGGGGTGATGCTGAGATGTAGCAGTAAAAACCCTGTGGTGCCGAGGAACAGCCCGTTGAACAAAGTGCGTAAGAGTACGGTCGTCACCGGGTTGTATCGCTGGTTCATCATATGTTTATCAAGGGTTCCAGCGACCGCACCGATCGAATAGCCCAGGATGCTGTAGACCAACCAGAGTTCCATGGTCACCTAACGAGGTGGTTAAAGCAGTGCTGTATAAAAATACTATGATGCGACCTATTTTCTAATCTGAAAAGAATGTATTGTTTTCCCTCTTTGAGCATTTCGCCACTTTGGGTTTTGAGTTTCTGCAGCTATTTTTTTCTTTAAAAATACTATTTCGTCCAAAAAATATACGGTAAGCTTATTAATAGCAAGGTCTGTTTCTCTTCTCAGGGGAACTTATGAAGAAGAAACTGACAATCCTACTCATTTGTATTGTGTTATGCAGCAGCATCGGCGTTATCATGCCAAGTCTTTCTGGATCTAATGTGGAACAAACTGAGCGTTTTTTGACAAGCGACTGTGACTGTGACAATCAAGGAAATATATTCATAGATGATTTTGGGAATGAATACGCGGTGATGGGCTGTCCCATCGATTGTACACAACTTGACATAACACCCACAAATAGACCTCTGCGTGCATTACCTGCAGAGTTCAACTGGAAGGATGTCGAGGGTGTCGATTGGACAACACCAGCGAAACATCAGGGGAACTGTGGGAGCTGTTGGGATTTCGCAGCACTAGGCGCCCTTGAAAGCAGAGTGAAAATCAGTGAGCAGTGTGCGTTGCTTCCGTTGGATTTCTCTGAACAGTACGTGCTTTCCTGTCTCCCTGCGGCAGCCAACAACTACGGCTTAGGTTGCTATGGGGGTACGCCCTATGGTGCGTATTATTATATCATGAATACAACGGAAGAAGGTAACAACGTCAATGGCATCATCCCAGAATCCTGCTTCCCCTACCAAGCAAGCCATACAATACCCTGCGATGAGAAATGCGAGGATTGGATGGACCATCTTGTTCCGATAACAAATTGTTCTCTTACGTTCCTTGACCTTGGGTACGCCACCAAAGAGAACACCGATATCATCAAGACGATCCTCCTTGAGGAAGGACCCATCGCAGTAGCCCTCAACGTCACCGAGGAGTTCATCAACTATTGGAGCATCTATCACAACCCGGAGAAGTATTTCCCTGACACCCATGAACCGTGGGGGAACATGCTGAATCACATCGTTATGCTGGTCGGCTGGAGAGACGATGCAACCATTGAGAATGGTGGGTACTGGATCGTGAAGAACAGCTGGGGTACAGACTGGGGCTATGACGGATTCTTCAACCTGGAGTACTACGCGTTGTTCTTTGGCATGTATTATGCGACTGCCATCTATGACCCGGAGAGCGTGAACTGGGCACCAGTCGCTGATGCTGGGGGATTCTACACCGCAGATGTTGGCGAGGAGATTAGCTTTGATGGTACCGCCAGTATGGACCCTGAGGGCACCATCGCGTCCTACGAATGGGAGTTTGGTGATGGGACAACCGGGTCTGGTCCGACACCGATATATACCTACGACACCCCGGGTGTCTACAGTGTTACCCTGACCGTGACCGATAGCCAAGGGAAAAATAGTACTGATAAGACTCTTGTCGGCATCGGGCAAGACCCGGTGGATATCGATGCGACCGGGATGTTTGGTATTGATCTTTCCATTGAAAGTAGCGGTGAAGAAGAAGTCACGAACCTGGACTGGTCTGTTTCATTTTCCGGCCTGGTCTTTGCACGTAGTACCACCCATGGTATCATCCCAGTACTTTCTGATCAGCAGACATTCACGCAGCATCTCACGGTGCTTGGTCTTGGACCGGGGAGACTGACGGTAACTGTGGAAAACATCCAGCATACAGAGAGGTTCCTCATCATTGGACCAACGGTCTTTGGATTGCGGTTCCAATAATGATAAAGTATGCTGAATCACAGTTCTTCAACAACTGATTGATTGTATCATCTGTGATATAATAATACCAATAAAAATTATTTCATCATGATTACAAAAATCCCCAAGAACAACACATTTTCTGTAACTTCCGCGGTGATTCCCTCATCCGCCGTTATTGACACGGTTACCAGTTTCAATCCGAGACCAACCACGAAAGGTTTTATTTTGAATTGTTCACCAACCCGAATTTCTGCAACGGTGCCTGTTGAATGACGAGGGATGGTAAATCCACCCCAGTACGTTATTTCCCAAGAGACGTTTGTGGCATCAATGGTACCTGTGTTTTTCACCAGAGTTGTGAGTCCTAGACCACCGGTAATGGTGATATCAACCCCGGGTCCGGTGATTGTCACGAGAAGTGGTGTGGACCAGCTTCCGTCCAAACCAGGACTATCTTTTGCCCTTGCAGTAACAGGATAGGTGCCTTTGAGTGCCCAGCTGTGATTGAGAGTCACGGGAGTCCCTGAGTCAAACGGGCCTACCCATCCGCTATTGGTCTGATCTCCCCAGTTGATGAGATAAAAGACATCATCACCGTCGACATCGGTCGCACTCACCGTATAATTATACAGAACACCGCTAGCTCCTTCGGAGGGACCTGAGAGAGAAGGGATTCCAGGGGGGTGGTTCTCAGCGCTATCGTTTATATGGCCGACTAAAGCAACATGCATGGCAACAAGATTCGTTTGTGAAGAGAGACCTAGAGCAGAGCGCAGCATATTTTGATCAGTGATGATAGAGAGGACATTTCCGCTCATGTTCAAGGCAGCTGACTCAAGAAGGATGTTGTGGACGATGGCACCAGATTCGTACCACCAGAAATAGAGATAACTTTGGCTTCCTACGTTTTTATCCCAGAAGGGGATGATGATAAAGGGTGAGGATGTAACCGAGATATTACCTGGGTCGACCGCGTTTTTTATCAATTCCCGTTTATCACCAGAGACTATTAATGTGATCTGATGAGTTGCAGGGAGGTACTGGTAGACTCCGGTTTGATTTGCTGCATAGATTTTGAAAGGGTAGATATTAATCGCACTTGGGACGGTACGATGCCGCTTATTATTGATGTTGTCATAAAGGTAAGAAGTCCCATACGAGGACCCGAGGAGTTGGGACTGCTCCAAAAGTGTTAATCCTGTGTTGTTCCATTCGTTTGCGATTTTGCGGTTGTTTATTGCCTCTGTCAATGTCAGGGTGTTGTCCACGACAGAGGGGAGATTGGAAGGTGGCAGCGGGTTATAAGTGAAATCGTAGGCAGTCGGAGGATGCCCAAGGTGCATGATGATTTCAGGTTTTTCGTTGTCGGGAAGGTCAAGTTCATAGAGATCAGTGACATATAATCCTGTGGTCAGGGTCGCTAGATTAAGAGCGTTGGCATTGAAATACACATTCTGTGCGATCATCCCTATCTCTGCCATTGCTGCTTTTTCGTCAGATGCGATGCTTTGGTTCCAGACCAAACCGAACTTTATCGGTGCACCAGTGTTTTGACCTAGATTTAAATAATTCCCGGTTTTCCATAAATGCAGGGAATGATTTGCGGCAACGTAAACATAGGTTGCGTCGCTGCGTATGACATAGAACGTTGTTGAATGGGTTCCGTTGGGGCTATAGACGGTTCGTCCGCCGGTGGGTGTCAACCCATAAGCTGCCCACAAGACTGTTGAAAGATCCTCATCGGTGACTGGGGTTGAAGGATACCCTGTATGAAAGGACATTCGACGGCTTATCGACTGTTCAAGGAGCATGTCAACCTGCAGCGGGTCTGGAAGTGTAATCCAATCAGAACTATGGGATGTTTCTTCCATGTTTGTTTCAAGATTCAGTGTTCCCATGAGCGGTTCGATGGCAGTGACAAAAAACAGCAGAAGGAATAAAATAACTATAAGTTTCTTGTTCATACTTCTTCCCCTTAGGTAATAGCTATATTTTATCGTTTATATAAGATTACTGTCGTATTGATGGGAAAATTGAGGATACCCCTGGTCATGATTATATTGTAGAAGAGTGCAAATTATTCGATTTGAGGTAGCTATTGCTGTTTTGATGATAGTTCAGAACCCTCTCGTCAGTGTCTTTGAGTCAGGACTAGTACATCAGCGATGATAACACCGATCTTGCGCTGTGTCGTATACAACGTGATATCATCTTTAGTTCCTTTGATGGTGACTTCAAAAGACACGAGTTGATTTGAATACTGTTTATCTGTTGTGGTGAACTCCCAAGAATCTTTTATCTCTGTGGTGAAGGTCCAGTTGCAGGTCATGTTCAATGGGTCATTCAGAAGAAGGACATAATAACCGGTCCGCAGGTTCCTCAGAGCAATCGTGATTGTGACATTCGCAGAACCAATCAAAGGTTTGTCATTATTGATATATACTCGAAATTGAGACGGTCGGGCTAAAACACTACCTTGTACTGAAACATGTAAATCCTTTTCAGTAAGCAAAGGGTTCATTTCCGCGATGGAAGCAAGCACCCCGACGGTGAGTTTACAGACCTTCGTTAGATACGTGAGGTTCATGTGTTCAAGAGTGTCTTGTGAAGTATGATAATACGGGTTTAAGGTATATTCCAAGAGGTAGCTGGCATCATACCGAAATTTTACAAATGATTGATGGTCGCTATAGGTTACATGGGGTCTACGGATGATTTCGAGTCCTATTTCATCAGCATAGAGCGTTGCGATGCTGGTGCTTACGTCTACCATCCAAGCTGATTGGTTGTTGGTATGATGTTTTATTTTCATGACATTTTCTGTGGTGTTTGCGTATCCGACGCCATCAAGGTTAAGGACGCCGATGATATGTTCATCCTTGCGGTAGGCTTCTAGTGCGTACTTATAGCTACCCAGCAGTCCTTGTTCCTCACCTGAAAAGAGTACGAAACGCACTGTACTATTGAAGGAATTTTTGCTCATGATGTCTGCGACTGCAAGGACGACCGACACACCTGATCCATCGTCATCTGCCCCGGGGGATATCTTTACGCTGTCGTAGTGAGCGCAGACGATGACGACACCAGGACAGCTGGTGGTACTCTGTAAGGTTGCTTCGATGTTGTTTCCGGACCGAAGCTTGTACCTCCAGGGGTCGCGTCGTACAGACAGACCAAATCCGTCAAGAGTCTCATAGAGATAGGTTGCAAGCTCATCGCAAGCCTCTGAGCCGGTGGGATGTGGCCCGAAATCCTCAATAGTCTGAAGGTATGTCTTGAGATGTGATGTGTTTACTTGCTGAATCATCTGGATGATGTCTGAGGAGGATTCGTTAGAGCGGGCGAAAGTCATTTGTTGCTGAAAGCTGGTTTGCTGGGAAGAGACCGCGCCTTGTAATGGTGCTGCTGAGGCAATCCCTTGTATGATTGGAAAAATCAAACAGCAGATGATGAACAAAGAATATATTTTCGCGGATACCTGTTTGTTTCTCATGAATGAAATCTCTTGATGTATTGATTATCTGTTTTTTATATAAATATATCGCTGTATGTTTTTAAATACAAATGTATTTTAGTTGATGGGGAGAACATAACTA
>CAZLDE010000034.1:0-11528 GCA_964558215.1 uncultured Thermoplasmatales archaeon | reverse complement strand
GTTTACATCATCATATGATGGTGATGATGGGAGAATAATAAAGAGGGAATATAATGGTAAAAATTAATATCACTATCGAAGGAGAGAATATTTCCGACATCGTTAATGAACTATTACATGTCGGTATCGACCTGTTAAAGGCCAATAGAAAGGAACTCCGTGAGCTCTTAAAGCTGCTTGCCGATGAATCCTTAGAGGTTTTAAACGAGAAAAAAACTCTTGAACGAGGCGCAGAGTTGTACCGGAAAATCAATTCTGAGATTAACTGGACGTATAAACGAGTTAAAGAGTGAAAATACGCAGCGTTCTACTCAAGTTCGAGGAACGTACGAGGGCTTTTTGTAAGAAGCTCTATTCCATCTTTTTTAATAAGGATGTCATCTTCGATTCTGACACCACCCAACCCAGAGAGATAAACCCCTGGCTCGACGGTAAGAACCATATTTTCCTGAAGAACCATGGTGTTATCAGAGGTGAAGCCCTGGCCGTCGTGAACAGAAAGACCAAGAGAATGACCGGTGGAATGAATGAATTTTCCTTTGAACGGGGTTGACTCGATAAATGAGTGTACTGCCTGGTGAACAGTATTTGCCTTAACCCCCGGCCGTATCATCTGGAGTGCGATCTGTTGTGCTTCCAGGACTGTTTCGTACATCTCTTTCTGTTGCCCTGTTGCTTGCCCGTAGATAAACGTTCGGGTAATATCAGAATTATATTTCTTATAAGAGGCGCCAAAATCACAGACAATAAAAGCCCCGTTTTGAAGCGGTGAATCACCATGGGCATAATGAGGCTCTGCTGTGTTTCTTCCAAACGATGAAATAGTATCAAAAGCTGGTTTCTCTGCTCCAAGGTTCTGGAGTGAATAGTTGATTTCGGCAGCAAGTTCCGTCTCAGTCATTCCTCCCGAAATAATATCAGGGATTGCCGCCATCGTTTCATCAGCAATCTTGCAAGCGCGTTTGATGTGTTGAATTTCCTGTTCATCTTTTAGAAGCCTTGTTTTTGAAAAACCATCTGATACATCAACAAAGCTGGTTTGTGGGAACAGTCCGATTAATTTTTTGTATTCACGATAAGAAAGACCATCTGCGTTAACCCCGATAATCCGAAAGGTGGTAAGAAATTTGTTGAGTCCTGATAGATATTCATCTTTTGTTTTGTAAATGGTAATCCGAGCCTGGCTTTGTTTTGCACTTTCTGCTTCCAGTTCTGAGACTAAAATATCGCAGGTCCCATCCGGGTAGAGCACGGCGCATGCTCCTTCAAACAAGCCTTGGTCAAGGTTGGTAACGTAGAAAAAGTTATCATCTATAAAGGGCAGAGAAGCGTTTTTGAGCAGGATGCACTCGACACTGGTTGTACTGTTGTTAAAAATATTTTTTATTCTGTGTCTAACCAACAAATCACCGCCTCCTGCCGTACACTCTCCTCAAGTATGTCACTTAAGAATAAGCAAGGGGAATGATATCGCTTTCCGATTATTTCTCTATTGAAGTAATGAGATTGTGAAGCTGGTCCAGGTCGGTTCGTATATTCTCTACTTCCTGCATCTTTTCTTTTTCAAAGCTTTTCAGAATCGTTGGTAGATCGGCAGTAAGCTTGTAGAGATGAACTGGCCTTCCCTTTCCTTTCTTCTTCTCATCGCGTTTCTTTGCCCATCCTCTTCGTCGGAGTTCTTGCATGGCGACGCTTACTTCGGGTTGGCGAAGGTCTGCTCCTTGTTCAACGTCTGCAGAGCGACATTCGTCCACCTGAGAAATGTAGAGTAATGTCTTAGCAAGATTCTTAGGCATCCCGAGCTCTGAGAACAACTGGACTGCTTTATTTTCATTATCATCCAATACAAACGACTTTTTCCGTTTCATACATTCTCCTCGCAGAATAAATCAATTCTGAAGTATATATATTTTTCCAATTTTTTCACTTAAATTTTTATATCTTATTCTATTATTTAAATCTTTTTATTTTTAAATTGCTTTCCGCCATCATAAGCTTCGCAAGGTCATCAGGATAGTCCCCTGCGTAGATGATTTCAGTCACCCCTGCGTTTATCAACATCTTGACACACACAATGCACGGAGTGTTTGTACAATAGAGGACAGAACCTTTAATGGAGACTCCGAACACTGCTGCTTGAATAATTGCATTCTGTTCCGCATGTAACCCTCGACACAGCTCATGTCTCTCTCCCGAGGGGATGTTCTGATCTTCACGGATACAACCTGTCTCGGAACAGTGTTTCAGACCTTTTGGTGCTCCGTTATAGCCCGTGCTCAGAATATGTTTTTCCTTGACAAGAATAGCACCAACTTTCCGGCGTAGACACGTGCTTCGTTTTGCAACTACATGAGCCATTTCCATAAAATATTCATCATAGGATGGTCTTGTTTCCATGAAAATCAAAACGATGAATGAAAGTCTAGCTTAATAAAATTATGATTGAGTTCTGAGAGCAGTATCATTTCGTTTCCTAAAGAATACATGCTCTCCAAACAACGCACGGAACGCTGTAGTCGTTAGGGAAAAACCAAGAATGATGCCCCAGACCACAGGGTCAATGATGGATGTCGTCGTAAAAAGTGTGTTCAACGAAGGTAGATAAATAATCGCAAGAATCATTAGAAAAGTGATAACAAAAAATGATTTCAACATCACGTTACGTCGTCTGAATCTTTCGACGATCGTTCCTTCACGTAATATAAAGACGTATATCTGTGGAGAAAGCAACGTAATTGCAAACGACACAGTCCCAGCCATCAACTTTGCTTGGGATTCTTCTAGCCCCTGATTAAGGATATAATGAAACGTAAGGATATATCCTGCAGCAATCGATAACCCAAATATCACTCCGTCAACAATCATGATGAGGCGCTGCTTCTTTGAAATAATCGGCTCAGACATCTTTGACGGATGTCGTTTCATGATGTCCTTGTCAGCAGAATCAGTACTCACTCCGATACTAGGAAATGACTCCATAATGACATTGGACCATAGCAGCTGTAACGGCATGAGCGGCACCGGGTAACCAAAAATTGGTGTAATTAAAATACCAACGACCTTACCGATATTGTTTGTAAGCAGGTATCGGATAAGTTTTTTAAGGTTCTGATACACACGCCGGCCTTCTTCCACAGCCTTGACAATAACAGAAAAATTATCATCAGTTAGGATGATATTTGCTGCCTCTTGAGATACCTGGGTCCCTGCACGGCCCATCGCGATACCGACATCAGCTTTCTTCAACGCAGGAGCGTCATTGACACCATCACCGGTCATAGCAACGATATGGTTTTTCGTCCGTAATTTTTCGACAATTTTTAATTTATCAAGAGGGGCGACTCGGGAATACACACGAAGATTCTCTACATTATTTTCGAACTCCTCATCACCCATTTTTTCTAAATCTTTCCCTTCAATAGCTTGTTGTATATCAGTAGCAATACCGACACTCTCAGCAATAGAAAAACCAGTTTTTATACTGTCTCCTGTAATCATCACCACGTTGATGTTTGCATCTTTTGTTTCCTGAATCATCTGCTTGACTTCGTCCTTTGGAGGGTCATAGATAGCCGCGCTTGCAAGGAACGTAAAACCAGATAGCTTCTTCACATCAATCTTATTAATGGTATCAACATTTGATTTCCTCACAAAACCAATCATTCGGAACCCTTTTTCAGATCGTGTACAAATCTCTTTTATGATGTGTTGTCGGTGATGGTCATCAAGAGGTTTGACTCCTCCATCAGCATAATAGGAATCACAGAATGAAAGCACTGTTTCAGGTGCACCTTTTATGAAGATATTTTTCCTCCCAACGCTATCCTGAGTCAGTACCGCTGAAAACATTAACTCTGAGGAAAAGGGGATACAGTCGATGTTTGTATATGATTCAAATTGGGTTGGTTTAAAACCATTTAAAATCGATGCCTTGATGAGAGCGATCTCAGTGGGATCACCAAGTTCCTTTATGATGTTTCCATCCTCTTCAACAACCTGAGCAGTAGAACATTTCACCGAGGTTAGGAACAAATCATGCAGAAGAGCAGATTTTCCTTCTGCAATCATTTTAAACACATCGGACATCACGAAAAATTTCGAGCCAATGAAAAATTCCTTTACCGTCATGTCATGTTTCGTAATCGTCCCGGTTTTATCAGTGCAGATATAATCTACGTTCCCAAGAGTCTCTACAGAGGCTAGCTGTTTGATGATAACCGAGTTTTTCGCAAGTCGCTCCATTGCCAGGGATAATGCTATGGTCATAGACGCGGGTAAACCCTCTGGAAACACTGCAACAAGGATGCTTATCGCAAGTAAAATGGAAAAACCAAGATCATCTCCCCGCATATACCCCATTACCAAAACGAGAACAAGGGCAACGATCGCTAAAGCAACCAAAGCTTTTACTTCTTTTCCCATTTTCTTTTGAAGGGGTGTTCGTTCATCTTCTGTTTCTTGAATGTTTGTTGCGATTTTTCCTATCTCCGTAGCATTTCCTGTTTTTACAACAAGTGCTTTGGCATGACCACTGAGGACTTTACTTCCTGCGAAAACGATATTTTTCATCTCATAGAGTTTGAGGTTTTGCTCAGCGATTGGTCGAGTGTCTTTTAAAATCGGTTCGCTTTCACCGGTAAGATGCGCCTCATCAACAAGAAGACTGGTTGATTCAATAAGTCGTGCATCGCTAGGGATAATGTCACCTGATTCAAATACGACGATATCACCCGGGACTAAGAATTTTGATGCGATAACATCGACATTCCCATCACGGATGACTTGACATTGTGGGGATAGGATTTTTTTAAGCTCTTCAGCTGCTTTCTCAGCTTTACCCTCTTGAATGAGACTTATGATTGTGTTGATAATGACGACAGCGACAATCGCGATTGCCTCAAGAGGGTCCTGGATGATAAAAAATGAAAGAAGAGCAGCTATGATGAGGATGAGCGCCATGGGTTCGATGAGTGCTTCAAGTATCTTGCGAAAAATGGTTTTCTTTTTTACTTTTGCGAATTCATTGGGCCCATAGATGCGCAAGCGATCCTCAGCGATATGTTCAGAAAGACCATGGACAGAGCTCTGGAAAATAGAGAATAATTCCTCACTGGTTTGGAAAGAGAAGTTCCCTGAGAGATCAATTTTTCCGGGTTCCATTTTTTCTTCCTTGGTCGCCCACCTGAAATCATGTCTTCTTATATTTAGTTTTCATTTCATAAAAATTAATAATCAATATGAGAGAAACCATATATTATATAAAGAGTTGAAAGATAAAGATTTTCGAAAAAATAGAACTGGTGGGAGTCTATGAAAAAAATTGGTATCTTAACTGGCGGTGGCGATTGCCCAGGACTGAATGCAGTAATCCGCGCAGTCGTGAAAAAATCTTCAAAAAATAAATGGGAGGTCATCGGAATTCTTGATGGATGGAAAGGTCTTATCGAGGGAAACATCAAACCTTTAACCAATCATGATGTCTCCGGTATTTTACCAAAGGGTGGTACGATCCTTGGGACTTCCCGGACAAATCCCTTTAAGGACCAGAAAAACGTTGAAGCACTGGTTGCAAATATTAAAAAATTTAAACTCGATGCCTTGATTGCTATCGGCGGTGAGGACACCTTAGGAGTCGCTTTGAAACTCCATAAGTTAGGAATCCCTGTCGTCGGTGTCCCAAAGACGATAGATAATGATATCTCAGGGACCGATTACACGTTTGGTTTTGACACTGCAGTTTCCATTGTTACGGATGCCATAGACCGTCTTCATACCACCGCAGAATCTCATCATCGCATCATGGTGCTGGAAGTAATGGGACGACACGCAGGATGGATAGCGACAGTTTCAGGGATCGCTGGTGGTGCAGATGAGATTTTGATCCCTGAGATCCCATTTCACATTGACGATGTCTGTAAAAACCTCAAAGCACGTCATGACACAGGGAAAAAATTTAGTATTGTGGTTGTCTCTGAAGGAGCAAAACCCTGTAATACTGACCATTTTGAGACATTATCTGAAGAAAAAGATGAGTTCGGACACGTACGTCTTGGAGGGATTGGCCAACGTCTTGCTAAAGAAATCGAGAAACGGCTGGGTGTCGAGACTCGGTTCACAGTTCTTGGACATGTCCAGCGTGGCGGATCTCCGACAGCCTATGACCGGGTTCTTGCGACCCGATACGGTGTGGTTGCTGTTGAACTAGTGAAAGAAGGACATTTCGGAAAGATGGTTGCTTTACGTGGATACAAGATTATTCCAGTCGACCTCAACGAGTCAGTCACAAAACTCAGGACAGTGGATATGGACCTGTACAATATTGCTACAACTTTCTTTGCAAAACCACATAAAGAATAAACAGAGACGGCTCCCTTGATCTTATTTTTTTAAAGCTACCTCAATTTCCTGGAAATCCCGTGGGACGTAAGAATGTGCAAACACGCTTCGTGCTTCATCTTCCAGGATATGAAAATCAAGATAACGAGGGCTGATATGTATCAAAAACAGTTTTTCCACGTTTGCTTTTTTTGCTATTTCTGCAGCCTGGGAGGCAGTTGTATGTCCGTACCCCATCGCAACATCCTGAAGCTTTGAGTCAAAGGTAGCCTCGTGAATGAGGACGTCTGCATTCTGCGAAAAGGAAATCATCTGCTCACAGGGTTTGGTATCACCAGAAATCACAATCTTCCTTCCCTTTCTGGATGGCCCTAGAATCAGGTCAGGTGTGATTTTCGTACCATCGGGAAGAATGATGGTTTGTCCCTTCTGCAGTTTGCTAAATAATGGACCCTCAGGGATACCAAGTTTTAACGCCTTTGATTTGTTGAACCTCCCAGGTCGCGGGTGCTCCCGGAGACAATAGGATAGTGCTGGTATGTTATGGTTGACTTTCACCGCGGAGATACTGTATTCTTCAAATTCAATTTCCTGACCATCTACAACATCATGGGCAATGATTTTGTAGTTAGGACGAAAATAGCCTAAGCTCAGAAGCCTACCTGTAAGCTCCCCCATGCCTTTCGGACCATAGAGGTGCAAGGGCTTATCTCGATCATTCAGCTGCATTGTCTGAATCAAGCCGGGCAACCCAAGGAAATGATCACCATGGAAATGAGTGATGAAGATCTTTGATATCTGCATATAGCTGAGGTTGGATTGCTGGAATTGCCGTTGGGTTCCTTCCCCACAGTCAAACAAGATAATCTCACTGCCTCTCTTTACCGCAACGGATGAGACATTTCGTTTTACCGTCGGCCAGCTTCCACCGGTTCCAAGGAATATGATGCTTAATTGCGTCATGTGAGTGACGGGAACCTTCCAAGAGGGTAAAAGCGTTTTGGTTCACCAGAAAATACCCTGGAAAAAAAGAAAAGAAGGGTTGTTTCTACCCTTGTTTACGCTGTCAGCTAAATCTTGATATAGAACAGAATTAGTTTCGCAGGTGTTTTCCCAACAATAGGTAATGCTTCCGCATTTTGAAGGGTGACTGTTATTTCAACATCCCCAAATCCAAGGATAGTCCCCGAGGATAAGGTCCGCGCTTCACCGATATGTAGACCTGCGATTTTCCCTGTTGTCTCCTTCCCCATGAGAATTAACCCATTACCACTCAGAGTAATCTTCCATTCGACTCCTACGGCATCAGCATTCCCTGTATTGGTTATGACGGTTTTGACTCGGAATAACCCACCACTGATGCTTTCAATTTCAATGTTTGGTGTGGTCCCAATCGTAAACCATACCAAAAATACCTTGTTTCCGCCGTTTGAATCGATGTGAATGTAGGTCTCGTAGGTTGTATCTGGTTCAAGCCCCGTCGTATTGATTGTGATAGTTATCGGGTCATGTTCACCTGTTGAAGAACCGCTTGTTGGATAGACATCAAGCCAGCTTTCTGTCCATGAGAGCGTGTAGGAGAGAGTCCCTGTACCGCTGTTCCAGATATCAAAGCTGGTGCTCTCAGTGACATTCCCAAGGAGAATTCCAAAGAAGTGGGATTGAGGAGAGTATGCTAACCAGGGAACGTCATGGGAGATGATGAAGACAGTGACGTTAAAAACACCGTTACCCCCGCCATTTGTCGTGATTTGAATATCACAGCCATGCAGACCGCTGTCTAAACTTGTGGTATCAATCGTAACAGTGATTGGATCATATTCTCCATTGGTCACACCACTGGTCGGAAACACCGTTACCCAGGGACAGCTCCAGGTTAACTCATAAATCAGTTCACAACATCCGCCACTGGTCCATATATTAAAAATCGTAACATTGGTTTCCCCTTCGGACATATTCCCGAAATCATGTGATTTCGGTTCGTATTCTAATATACCGCGCGTTTGAGGATTGCTCTGCTCAGTAATCACTGCCATTGAACTAAAGGCTGAACAGAGTAATAAAAGAACGATACCTGCACCAATTATTTTTCCATCATGTTTCATTTTTTTTTATTCCCCCTGCTACTGTGATTAAATCTTAATTTTAGTATTTATACTTATCTATGACGTCCTCCTAACTGGGAGAATTACTTGGAGACCAATCAAAGTTCAACCATATCAAGGAAAAAGTGCCTAACCGTATTTTTCCAGGAATAACACAGGGAAGGTTTCTTGGTTTCCCCCAGTAGTTCTGATACCAGTGGTGGCGTCCATGGATGATGCTTGTCCCAAAGTAGAACGCATTGATCTTAAAGCTTTGGAAGGAGTTATATGAAACAGTCACATTTGTGCTTGAATACAACCTCACACCATAGACGTTATCTGGAAATGAATTCTGTGTAATAATCAAGTCACGACAGCCATACTGAACAGAGACACCCTGTAAACCACTCCCGATGATATTGTCTGAGATGGTCCCATAAGATGAATGATTGACCAGAATGTTGAAATGACCATTAAAAATGGTAAATCCATTGACAGTCACATAATGAGCTTGAATCGTAATAATGTCTCGCGTCCCGTTTCCTTCAAGGATGGTTATGGTCTTGTTTTCTCCAATCAAACGAAGGGATTTATTGATAAAAACAGCCTCGTAATAAGTCCCATTGAACACATAGATGGTATCGTTATAACCTGCGTCATCGACTGCCGCTTGAATGGATGAATAATTATTCGGACCGTTTCCGCCTACATAAAAGATCATCCCATCGTAGGTGAGCCGCTGTTTACCAGTAGACGGGGGAGGACTGCGCAGGGGAGTCCAGTCGATATTGATCCAAGAAAGGGTGACTTTCTCAAGTTTAATGTACCCAAGGATCGGATACGGGAGAAGTCGAGCCCGTTCCCAATAGTTCATAGTCCAGATATTACGCCGATGAATCAGTGTATGAGCAACAAAGCATCCATTGACTTTGTAATTTCTCAAATTATTATTCTTAATGAGATTCCCAGCAGAGTCTTTGAGATAGATCCCATTGTCATTATCCCATAAGGTATTGTTGACTACGATCGTATCAAAGGAGGATTCAAGGAATAAGCCAACATCGATGTTTGTGGAAATATCATTATCATTTATGACACAGTAGGAGGTGCCCTTCAACCAAAGCCCGTACCAGCGGTTCCATCCAATGGTATTGTCGTAAAAGGTGATTTCCGATGAGTTGAACGCATACATTCCATTTGCGTTGTTGACAACAAAATTTCCCCGGACATAGACGGTAGAGGTGCTTTCGAGATGAACCCCAAGATCCCGACTCTTGACCGTGTTGTTGATGATTTCAGATGCAAAGGAACCAATGACGTATATTCCCTCCTCGTTATCGTAAATGGTATTTGCTGTAATCTTGACCTCCGGGGAGTTGAACACGTAAATTCCATAGGAATTGTTACGAATCGTGTTACTTTCAATCCTTGTTCTTGCAGCACCGGATCCTTGCAGGGAAATGCCAAACCCTAGGTTGTCTTGGATGATATTGTCTGATACAAGCACATCACTTGCATCAGTTATTTCTATTCCAGCAGAACGTATATCGTCCTTTGCGTTTTGAACCGTAACGTTCTGAATTCGGGTGTTATCAGCCGAGATGACGATGACTGAACCATATCTCTGACCGTCGATGATCGTTGTATTCTTCTTCTCTCCGATCAGATGAATCGACGTGGTAATAATGATGTTTTCTTCATATAAACCGCTATAGACAAAGACGGTATCTCCCGTTGATGCATCATCAACCGCATCTTGGATTTTGCTGTAATTCCCTGGACCGGAACCACCAACATATAAGATGTTTTCCAAAAATATTGATGGCTTTTTCATCTGCGGTTGTTGGTTTGTTGCAGAGAGAGAAAAGGAACATAGAAGGATGCAGAACAAACAAATCAAGGTTAGTCTTAGGGTCGTTCTAGATGTTCGCTTCATAACCAATCACTCCATACGGTCGGAAGGTCATAGGGTTTTGATGCAGGGAACCAATCAAAATTAATCCAACGAATCATAACGGTTTTATTCCAAGGAACTCTCATCATACCCTTGATACATTTTGGCAAAATCCAAAAATGATCATCCCAGTAATTCCGTTTCCATCGATTAAAAGAGGAATTTTCAAAAAAGACGCTGACATTGTTATCAATAAAATTGTTGGATTGAATGATGGTTCTATTAGCCATGATGAGATGCATGCCTTCGTTGCTTCCCCAGATCGTGTTATTCGCAATGATATTACCTTGTGCTTTTGTAATGATAAACCCATAGAGAGAATTATTACTTAGGTAATTATCATGAATGTAATTATTATGAGCGCCCGGCCAGATACCAACACCGCTATATTCCTGGTGACGCATGAGGTTCCAAGCTATTTCGTTCTTTGAGGAATTCGGCCAGATGCTTACGGTTGCATAATTATCGTACATGTTGTTGTGGACGATGGTGTTTCTGTTTGATTGTGAAATTACCACAGCACAATGACCGTTTTGTGTAATCTCATTGCGTTCTATGAGGCAATTAACAGCTTTTTCAAGAAATACACCCTCGTTTCCATTCTCAGAAATAAAGTTCTCGGTCACAAGAATATCTGAGGACTGGTTTAATAGAATACCAACCGCGTACTCCCCGTTCTGGACAACAAGATTCCCGGAGATCACTACCCCTTTCGATCGTACCTCTATTCCAGCATCAACCTTGGCTGTATCTCCGCTGTGTTGAACAGTAAAGCCACCAATCGTGATGTTATCAGCACAGATTACTACGACAACTCCGATGTTTTCTCCATCTATTACGGTGGTCGTTTTATTTTCTCCGAGGAGTTGTATTGATTTATCGACTATCACATGTTCGAAGTACGGAGAAGAATCATCATAGACAAAAACAGTGTCCCCTTCTGTCGAATAATCGATAGCATCCTGGATCTTTGAAAAATTATTCGGCCCTATCCCTCCTACATAATGGGTCATACTAAGGCTGATCTGGGGTCCGAAACTACCGTTCGGTACTGCTCCATTCGCCGGAGAGGTATTCAGAATCCCTACTAGTAATAGTATTCCTAAGATGAATCTTTTTTTATTCAGATGAGTTTCCTCTTTGTATTTATATAG